>NZ_LWGA01001011.1:0-1946 GCF_001635235.1 Oleiphilus sp. HI0117
GGCGATAGGTAAGCCCAATCCAGGCGGTGTTTGGGTTTGTGTAATCTGGGCACAGCTAGACCAAACGGTGGTTTCAGTTGGGCCATACATGTTCCAAAGCTCACTACAGCGTTGAAGTAGCTCTTCAGCTAAATCCAATGGCAATGCTTCGCCACCGCACAGTGCTTTTAATCTAGGCTCACCCTGCCAGCCACTACTGATCAGCAATCGCCAGGTGGCGGGTGTTGCTTGCATGAAGTTTGCCTGATGCTTTATCAGCAAGCTTAATAAACGTCGACCATCACTACTATCCTGTTTCTTGGCAATAATGATTTTGGCGCCGACCCAGAGTGGCAAGTAGAGTTCAAGTACGGCAATATCAAAAGACAAAGTTGTTACTGCCATCAGGGTATCATCAGCCTGGAGCCCTGGCTTTTCGGCCATGCTGTGTAAGAAGTTCATGACGGAAGCATGGGGTACCACAACGCCTTTAGGCTTTCCGGTAGAACCGGAGGTATAGATGATATACGCAGCTGTATCCTCAGGGATTGTTACATCTGGGCAAGCTGTGTTCTGCTGTGATAGACGTTCAGAAATCAGATCGGTATTGAGTATGTGTGCAACAGAAGGCAGGCGCTTGATATGCGTTTCTTGAGTGACTAGGTGTTGTAAGCCCGAGTCTTCAATCATGTACGCCAAACGATCATCGGGGAAGTCAGGGTCAAGCGGGACATAGCTGGCGCCGACTTTCAATATGCCAATTAGGGCCGCGAGCATATGCTGAGAGCGGTCCAGGCACAAGCCAACGCGGTCCCCAACCGATACGTGCTCCTCTAATAGGAGCTGAGCCCACTGTGAGCTAAGTTCATCAAGCTGACGATAGCTTAAGACTTCCTGCTCAAATATGACGGCTTCTTTTTCGGCAAATTGTTGAGCTTGATGATGAAGGTAGTGACCGACAGTGCGAGGGGCGTTGGCTTGTTCTTCATGCCAGAAATGGTGCGTACCTAGGCTACGAGTAAGTAAATATTCATAATCGTTAATAGGGCTGAGTTCCAGCTCGCTGAGTGACTGGTTTAGATTAAAACTACACTGGGTTAGGAGCCAGATATATTCATCGATTCGGGCTTTGATTGACTCTTCCAGGAATAGGTCAGTATTGTACTGGCACTCGATTGTGAAGTGGTCACCGTAGTCGGCGACATTCATAAACTGTTCAAAGTTTTCATAAAACCTTGGGTTTGAGTGGAAACTACATTTTAGCTCGTGAAAATCTAGATGTTCGTCTTCCAAGCCTGTATCAAAGTTGTAAAGCAGGGGTAAAAGTGGAATTCTTGAAGGATCCCTTGCAATGGGTAGCTCTCGAATCAACTCCCCAAAGGTAAAGTTCTGATGTTCAAAAGCGTCTAGAATCTCTTCACTAATTTCGTGTATTGCTTGAGCAACTGATATAGAAGGATTTAGCTCACTGACGATAGGAACTGTCGAAACACAATGACCAATCAAAGAATTCGGAGCGATACCGGGTTGTGCTGCGGTTGGCATTCCTACTGCTAAAAAGGACTCTCCTGTCCAGCGCTGCAAGGCAATAAAATAGATCGCCATTGTATAAGCGCTTAGGCTGCATCCTATGCTGGCTGCACTTTTCTTAATTTCAGTGATTAGATCTAGGTCGACATCAACATCTATTCGGCGCGCATTGAAGGTTCTATTCTTGGGGCGGTCTTTATCTAATATAAGCTCGTAATCGGGAATTCTTTTTGAAAATTTATCTAGCCAATATTGTTTGTCCTCGTTCTCTGAAGATTGACCAGCAAAATCAACAAAAGAGTATGCTTCTTCTAAATCAGCCGAATTTCCCTTTACGGTGCTATTGTAAAAGGCTGACAAATCTGCGATCACGATGCCAAGAGACCAGCCATCACAAATAATATGATGAGCAGTGAATATCAGGTAGTGACAGGTAT
>NZ_LWGA01001012.1:0-2905 GCF_001635235.1 Oleiphilus sp. HI0117
GGCGTCACCTTGGCCGTCACCATCTGAGTCACGCTGATCACTGTTACTATTCACTGGGCAATTATCACGGCCATCACCTACGCCATCTTCATCACCATCGCGGCTAGTCGGTGCAGCGTCGTTTATATCTAGTACACCATCGTTATCATCATCCGTATCGGCTGTATCACCAATACCATCGCCATCGGAGTCACGAGTCTCTAAA
This sequence comes from Oleiphilus sp. HI0117, assembly GCF_001635235.1. Lineage (NCBI taxonomy): Bacteria > Pseudomonadati > Pseudomonadota > Gammaproteobacteria > Oceanospirillales > Oleiphilaceae > Oleiphilus > Oleiphilus sp. HI0117. The sequence goes on from NZ_LWGA01001012.1 coordinate 206, forward strand.
GCATTTTGGGGGAATGGGTCTGAGGCATCAGGTGTACCATCACCATCATCATCAGTGTCTGCATTGTTACCTGTGCCATCACCGTCTGTGTCTAATTGCTCAGAAGCAAGTAAAGAGAAGGCATCAGCATCATCTTCTACACCATCATTATCATCATCAGTATCAGTGTTGTTACCAATGCCATCACCATCTGTATCCGTATCTTCATTAGGGTTCAGTGGGAAACGATCTTCAGAGTCTGGCGTACCATCACCATCATCATCGGTATCAGTGATATTTGGCTCACCGTCGCCGTCTGTATCAGTACTTGCCAAGGCATCTAGAGGTGAAGCATCATCACTGTCGGCAACACCGTCACCATCATCGTCATCATCGGTGTTGTTACCAATACCATCACCATCGGTATCGGTGTCTTCACTAGAGTTTAGAGGGAAGGCATCTTCGGAATCAGGTGTACCGTCTCCATCATCATCGCTGTCTGCATTGTCACCGGTACCATCGCCATCGGTATCGACAATTTCATTCGGGTCAGTCGGGAAATCATCCAGATCATCGGCAACACCATCATTATCGTCATCAGTATCTTCTGAGTTACCTACACCGTCATTGTCAGTATCTTCTGTTTCTGTTTCATCTGAAGGGAAGGCGTCAAGATCATTGTTAACGCCATCACCATCGCGATCCAGGTCACAAGGATCACCGCGACCATCATCATCCAGGTCACTCTGTACAGGGTTGTAATGAACTGGGCAATTATCTATCGCATTATCAATACCGTCTTGGTCTGAATCGAACTGTACCGTTGGGTCAGTTGGACCTTGGTCGACGTTATCGAGCACGCCATCACCATCGGTATCACGCTCTAGCGGGTTGGTGCCATCTTGCTCTTCCTGAAGATCAGGTACGGAATCACCATCGTCGTCTTCATCTGTATTATTACCAATACCATCACCATCGGTATCAACACTTTCAAATGGGTTACGTGGGAACTTATCCTCATCGTTCGGCACCTGGTCACCGTCGATATCAGTATCAGCATTATCGCCTGTGCCATCGCCATCTTGGTCTTTTTGTTCTGTAGGGTCTGTTGGGAAGGCATCTTCAGTATCGATCACACCATCATTATCATCATCAGGGTCATCATTTCTGCCACCAGAATCAGCCATGCCATCGCCATCGGTATCAACAAAATCGATACCTGGAATGCTGGCATTGGTATCATCAGGGTCCTGATTGGCAGACCAGTTATCGTTATCCTTATCAGACTTATTCTGACGTTCAGAATCTAAAGGAAAGTCATCGGCAATATCTTCAGTACCATCGCCGTCATCATCAGTATCGGCATTGTTACCGATTCCATCTTCATCTGTATCGGTTTGTTCGCTTGCGTCTAGAGGGAAGTCATCGTCTTCATCTTTAACGCCGTCGTTATCGTCGTCGTTGTCGGCATTGTTACCTGTGCCATCACCATCGGTGTCAGTTGTCTCACTCGCATCTTCAGGAAAAGCGTCCTGATCATTTGGAACGCCATCATCATCCAGGTCTGGGTCAGTTTCAGCGGGCTTGAGTACAACTTCTTCTTCAGTATTTATTTCAGTATTAACGCCTTCATTACCCAGGTCTTCTTTTTCATCGTTAATCACTTGTTTCATTTCACCAACTGTACGACCTTGAGGGTCGTTCGGAATCGGTAAGGAAGCAGGGTCTTGCTCTAAAAGTTGAAGTGCGGCACTAGCTGTATCTTCAGCAGCATCATCTTCAGCACCGCCAAAAATATCACTCGATTCTGAGCCACCTTCTTCATTGTCGACTTTACCGTCGATCTGGCCATCGGCTAAATCTTGTGTGAGTGCACTTAATACAGCATTAGGGTCTTCAGTACCAACAGCCTCGTCTATCTGGTTCACAACAGCCGTTACCGCTTCTACCGCAGCACGATAAGCCGCAGCATCTTCTTGCTCTGCACCCGTATCAGTTGTTTCGTCAATTAATGGAGGCGTATCAAAAATATCAATATCCTGGGACATACCAAAGCCCATGGTCGACTTCACCTGAGCCGCGGCTATTGGAAGCGCGCTCACTAGTTCAGCCGGTGTTGCAGTGCCGTCACCTAAACCCGGGTCAGTAATTTCATCGCCATCACGGTCAGCCCAAGGGCCGGTATCGACATCGGCATTACGAATCGCCAAGTCAACCGCCATGGTTGTAAGAGGTGTGCCATAGATTTGCTCGCCATTATCAAGAAGTGCTTGGGTAATAACGGTTCGCATTTCGGAAATAACGGGTGCCTGCCCCGTTAGAATATCAGTCGTATTTTCGTCTGATGTAAACTCCAGAATATAAGGAGGCTCAATTGGTGTTGGCAGCACCAGGTCAATAATCTGTGCTTGTTCATTAGTTGAGCCCGGTTCACCTACTATTGCACCTTTAAAGTCTTCTGCTGTGGTATCAACCGTATAGACAGTAACAATTGCATTAACTAGAGGCCCTTTAATACCACCGCCTGTCAGACTAACCGCCTCCGGCTCATCACTGCCCCCAGATCCCCCTCCACTACTGCCCCCATTACAAGCGGCTAAACTTAAGCAACAAAGCGTTAGTAAGAGTTTATTCAGATCGGAAAGGCGCATGATGTTTCCTCATTTCTATGAGCTATTGACGCTACCTTCCGCCCGGAAAATAGCGTTAATTTTTATTATT
>NZ_LWGA01001013.1:0-3288 GCF_001635235.1 Oleiphilus sp. HI0117
CAGATCTTGAAAATAGCAGCCTATCAAAGAAGAGTAACAAACTGTTCACCTTAAGTAGTATCAAACACGCAAACAGAGCTCTATTGAAAAAGAAACGAAAAGATAAGCTAACCGAATCAGATGTCGAAATAGCAAAAGCTTTTTGGACTCAGTTATCACAAGCTCTACCATTCTGGAAGCTAGTAAGAGAAGGAAAAATAGCAGCCTCTTCAGTCCGCGAAGACAACCTATTTAGTCACGGCATCATCATTCAAGCCATTGCTACTTTAGGAAGCTACCTACTTTCCCAGCATCCAGAAAATTGGCAGAACTATGTTAAACAGCTTGAAGATGTCAATTGGAGTAAAAGCAACCATTTATGGGATGGGCGTTCAATCATATTTGGTCGCATGACAAAAACTAAAAGTGCCAACCTACTAACAGTAAATGCATTAAAGCTGCATTTAGGAATAGAGTTAGACCCAGAAGAAAAAGTTCTTGAGGATAGTTTTAATAATGACAAGTAAGGAATTCGCATACCAAACCCTAGGCGAAATGGTTAATCAGGAACAGATAAATGGCTTATCCCTGCGTGCCTACGTAGATGAAATAAAGAGTTTATATCAAGAAAACACCACTCCGTGGGTTATTGGTTATAGCGGCGGCAAAGATTCAACCGTAACCCTAGAGTTGATTTATTTAGCATTAGTAGAACTTCCCCAAGAGCTTCGAACAAAACCCGTGTTTGTCGTGTGCTCAGACACTTTAGTAGAAACTCCGGTTGTTGTTGACCTAATCTCCGAAACACTAGATTTAGTGAATAAAAAAGCAAAAAAGGACAATATTCCTCTAACGGCACACCTCGTATCGCCGAAGATAGATAAAACTTTCTGGGTGAATCTGCTTGGAAAGGGATACCCTGCTCCCACCCCTATGTTCAGGTGGTGTACGGAGAACATGAAGATTAACCCCGTCAGCGACTTTATTAAAAACACAGTTTCAAAATACGGTGAAGTGATTGTTATTCTTGGGGCTCGTAAAGAAGAAAGCTCAAGTCGGGCCCAGGTAATAGCGCGGCACAGAATTGACGGTTCAAGATTAAATAAACATAGCAATCTACCAAATGCATTCGTCTATACCCCCATAGAAGACTGGACTGCTGACGATGTTTGGTTGTTCTTAATGCAAAGCCCAACACCTTGGAACACTTCGAACCGTCCTTTGTTCGAGCTTTATAAAGACTCAAATCAAGGGGAATGCCCATTAGTAATAGACACCTCAACACCGTCTTGCGGCAATTCACGATTTGGTTGCTGGACATGTACAGTTGTCACAAAAGATAAAGCCATGCAAAGTCTTATTCTGAGCGGTGAAGAATGGATGCAAGAACTAGCTGACTTCCGAGATAAACTTACGCTAAGCAACCATGAAGATAAACGCCATGAGCTAAGGAACTTTAAACGCAGGACCGGTAAAGTCACTTATTATTCCGCAAATAGAATCGATGAAGACGGCGAAAAAGAAGCACAAGTCGTTCGAGGACCACTTTACCTAAAAGTTCGCCAGCAATGGCTAAAGGAGCTCTTAACTATACAAAAAGGGTTAAGAGGAACGGAGCATGAAATGGAATTAATCACTCCGGCGGAGTTACATCAAATTCGTCAAGAATGGTTAAATGACCCAAATGAGCCAGACTGGACCGACTCGCTTCCTCGAATATACAGTGAAGTTTTCAACGAGAACCTAGACTGGGTAGAAAATGATTCTGGCGCATTTACTCAACCAGATGCAGAGCTACTAGAAGAGCTAGCAATTAAATATCAAACATCCCCTCATTTGGTCATGAAGCTTTTAGACTTAGAGATATCTTTGGACGGTCTTAGTCAACGAAGTGGTATCTTCAAAAAAATGGGAAGTATTCTCAAGCAAGACTGGGACGATCTTGAGAGTATATTGGAAAAGAGAAGTGAAATTGTAGACACCTCTAACTACAAAGATGTAATCAAGCAGCAGGTTTCTTTCGAAGGTAACAAATCTGAAGGAAAACATAGAAATATTTATGAAGAAGCTAGTGATAGACTTACTCGCGAACACGAATATTACGGCAATATTCTCAAAGAAATGGAAGGAAATAACTCATGATTCTGAAAGAAGTCATTGTTCATAATTTTAGAGTTTTTTCTGGTACCCATCGTTTTGATTTAATGCCAAGAGAAGATGACAATCACAAACGGCCCATCATATTATTTGGAGGCCTGAATGGCTCTGGAAAAACCTCCCTCTTAACTGCTGTCAGGCTTGGTTTATATGGAAAACAAGCCGTTGGAAAAGGCATCACTATAAAAGACTATCATGAGTACTTAGCGAGTAGTCTTCACAAAACACCAGAATCTGTCGTTCCTATTACAGACGCACGTGTAGAGCTCATATTCAATTATGCTAGACAAGGAATCATCGAAGAGTTCCGCGTAATAAGGTCATGGTCTATTAAAGGACAAACGTGTCGAGAGAACATCTTGATTCACAGAAATGGAGTTTATCTTGAAGAATTCAACTCTGAGCAATGCCAAGCGTTTCTGAATGAGCTTATTCCAATAGGTGTTTCCGATTTATTCTTTTTTGATGGTGAAAAAATTGCTGACCTGGCTGAGGATGAATCGGGCAAAACGCTTCAAACTGCAGTAAAGAAGCTTTTGGGATTAGATATTATTGAACGCTTACGCAATGACCTATCTCTGTATCTCAGAAGAGAAAACAAACTTACTCTTCCTGAGAAAATACAAGCAGATATAGACGCACATGAAAATGAGATGATTCAGGTCATGGCAGCGAAAGATGAAGCTAAAAGCGACTATGAACGTTTTAAGAGCGAATTACTCGACATTCAAAGACAGATAGATGCGAATAACCTGGCAATCGATAGTCAGGGTGGTGCATGGGCGTCCTCTCGACGAAAAGAAGAACAAAACCAAGATCGACTCATTGCTCAAAAACGCCAACTAGAAAAAGCGCTATTAGACGAAATGTCCGGTGCATATCCACTATCCTTCGCAAAAAAGACACTAACAGACCTCTTACAGAAGCTAAAAGACTCATCGGAAAAGCGTAAAAAGCAAGACACTGCTCTTCTAATTTCGGATCGATTAGAAAGCATCAAATCGATGATTCGTACTCGTCTCTCAGACAACGAATCTAGAGAAATTACGGATGATGTTTTGAATACTGGTTTTTCTGATTTGCTACAACCCTCTCACGAAAAGATACCAGAACACCTTGACCTCTCTGACTCCGAGATTGCTCGCTATGAGC
>NZ_LWGA01001014.1:0-4453 GCF_001635235.1 Oleiphilus sp. HI0117
GATTTGAAGAGAAGTCGAAAAAGACTGACACGCCAGATAGCCAGGTTAATAATAAAGCGAAATCTGCAACATGTTTGCGAATCAAGGCAAGCAGAGCTAACACTGAAAAACACAAGGCGTGGCAATATAACAAAGCCTCGGTCACCCAATACCGGTCTTCAAACAAAGCACTTTGGTGGTTGGCAATCGCCGCTAACTTAGCCTGCCACGCCTCACTGGCACCAAAATACCACAAGAGCATAGCTCCAGCCGCTAATACCAGTGCATATACTCCACCTGTTCGGTTAAACATACCTTTTTCAGGAACGAGCGAAGCAAACATCAACGATGTACAAAAAAGGAGATTAAGTCCACTAAACATCGCCATCACGTCTGATCTTGTCAAAGGCGTTTGCAGCTTCGTTTGAATAAAGTAATAGGCAAACAGGGCGATGAAAATCGGGGCAATAAAGCGGCTTCGATTAAACATGGCAGAAAAGCCAAGTAAGATACACGCTAATAGGTAAGGAGCAGTCCGCAGTACGTTTTCATCGAGAGCTTCAATAGAGCTGATACGAACCAGAAAAAAGGATAAAACGACAACAATTAAAGGGCTTAATCGCCAAGCATTTGCTAATAGGGGCACTGTTAATACTTCTTTGAAAAAACATGCTTTCAGTGTAGCTCAGATACTGGCATTGTGAGTGTGGATTGATATTTATTTGCACCAACACTCGCGCTTTAATTAAACTATTTCAGAACTTCCATATCACTCTGACCTATTTCACTTATGCAAAACCTTTCTGCCTCTCAGGCAAAGAATTCCATTGCAGTTAGCCCGCATGACCCGCTTAATTGGCATCAAGGTATTGAGCATTACGGCTTTTGGGCAATAGTGGTTCAGCAAGAAGACTGGCTCAAAGCCTTCCAACGCGCCCGCGCTCATGTCAAAACACTAGTACTACCTGATTACCAGAGAGCACCTCACATCACTTTATCTGCTTGCGGACTGGTGGATCCTGCTCACTTCTGCGAAGAGAAGCTCGCCCGGCAAATCAGAGCGCTTGAAGAATTAAAGCTTTCGCCCTTTTCTCTAGAAAGCCTAGGCCTAGACAGTTTCGAGACAGCCCCCTACCTTTCGATAAACAAGCACCCTCTTCTTCTAAAGATACGCGGTACACTGGAATCTATCTGTCAGGATAATCCCGCACGCGACTACCACCCTCATCTTACTTTGGGCTTTTATAAACAGTCGTACTCACTCAGCACCTTACAGCGCCACTTATCAGGCTATACACAGCCAGTCCTCCCAAGTCTAAGCGTACAAAGCCTATGCTACTGCACCTATCAGACCAAAGAAATCCAGGGAAACATCACAATAAGACACAAGCTCCCGCTTTCATAACGCAATAACACTCTCACTTGACGCTGATAGCTCAAGAAAACCGATCTATCCCTAAGAATTATTCCTCCATTTTTACGGCGAAAATGCACAGTTATGCTATTTTTAAGGAGGGGCAAGCTTTAACGAAGCAATTATCGACGTCAGCACACTCCTGACACATATCAGTCAATTGCCTAGCCCCTAACCTCATTGAATAGCACTGGGCATATACTGACGTGGCAACAAACGTAAATGAATAAGCTAACTACATCACTATCCTTCAAGTTAGCGATACCAAGCATCCTTATTGGCACGATATTTTTGCTGTCCGTCTCGCTATTATTCTCTTATCACGCAGAGCGAACATTAGAGCGTGAAAGCAATATAATTGCCCAGCATATACAAGACACGCTACTTATCGCTAATGAAACCAATGCTAACACAGCTAATTTAAGGCGTATTGTTAAAGCCTTAACGGCACGAAATGACATGACCCGCTTGCTCCCGGTGGAACAGGCAAGTGGCATTATCAGCGCAGACAGCCAAGAAGAAAATATTGGCCAAAATGTTCATAATTCACTCGACAATGCCCAATTAGAAACCTAGAAGCGTTTCATCACAAATGGACAAAACCAGAATCATCAAATTAGCGATGACGGTTTTTTTCATCATGCTCGCATCAAACTACTGAACCCAGAGCTTAATCGCGTGCGCCCTTACGAGGTATTTATGGAATTTCATAATATACCGACATTTAAAGAAACCAAGACATTTCTCTTTAGCTTATTTCTACTCTGTGCTGGGGGAATTACCCTACTTGCGGCTACAGCCTATCTCAACCAGCGTAGAACCTTGATTAGGCCCTTGGAAAGCATTACCGAAGAGCTACACCAGCAACAAAGTAACGGCCTAAATTCTCCCTTAAGCTACCAAAGCGAGGATGAGTTAGGCACTTTGGTTAAGCGCTATAATGCTCTTGCCAAAGACATAGCCAAACGCGCTGAGGAGGTAAACGAAACCCGGCGTATTATCGATGGCATCACCGACGGTGTCCCCGTATTACTTTCCTACATTGATGCACAAGAGCGCTTTCAGTTCGTTAACAAGAACTATAGTCGCTGGAGCGGCCGTGATACTAGCACCTATAAGGGTAAAGCAATTTCTGAAGCCTTGGGTGAAGCCATTTACGAACGGACTCAACCCTACATTAAAAAGGCTCTAAGCGGGACGTCCTGTCACTTGGAAACAGATATGGCGACCGTTAACGGTAAAAGGCATTGCAAAGCGAATTACCATCCTGATTTTGGCGAAAATAACGAAGTCCTCGGAGCCTTTATTTGTATCGAGGATCTTTCAGAGGTCAAAGTTTCAGCCTCAAAATTATCTGATTACGCACAAGAACTAGAATTCCGTGAAATAGCCCTTCAAGAAGAAAAAGCCGTTGCCGAAAATGCGTTGAAAGTTAAGTCTGAGTTCCTGGCCAGCATGAGTCATGAAATACGCACGCCAATGAACGGTGTACTCGGCATGCTCAATCTGCTGATGAACACAGAGCTCAGTGATGAGCAAAGACAAAGAGCCTCATTGGCAAAATCTAGTGCTGAGTCCTTGCTAAGCTTGATCAACGATATACTCGACTTCTCTAAGGTTGAGTCAGGTAAACTCGAGCTTGAGCAGGTCTCTTTCGACTTAATTGACTTAATCTCCAGCTTGGCGAAAACACTTAGTAAGCAAGCATACGACAAAGACATAGACTTCGTTGTCGATGTTTCGGGCATCAATAAAACCCATATCACAAGTGACCCTGGGCGAATCAGGCAAGTCTTAACGAGTTTAATATCGAATGCGATAAAGTTTACTTCTTCCGGTAGCGTAACCCTAAAACTAGAAGTCTACGAAGACTTTGGTGACAGCCTGGATCTAATTTGCGAAGTTCACGATACCGGTACCGGAATAGCTAAAGATAAGCTGGCAACGATATTTGACTCATTCTCACAAGCAGATGCCTCAACCACTCGAAAATATGGCGGCACTGGCCTTGGTTTAACTATTTCTCGAAATTTATGCCAATTAATGCATGGCGATATTAGAGTCGCCAGTGAGCTAGGTAAAGGTAGTGTCTTTACTGCCTCATTCATGGTTGACAGCTCTACTGAAAACAAAGAAAGCGCGCCACAATTTGAGACCGAACAACTGCTAGCATTTATTCTCGATAAACATCAGGACACAGCCAAGGAAATTGAGAAACAGCTAAGTAAATGGGGAATTCCCTCATATATCTGCGACAGCTCCAATTCCGTGCTCAATTCACTCAATGAACATGTTGTCGGGCCTGGTAAGGTCCCCTTGATCTATATCGATGCAGACCTGATTGAAGGTTCTGCCCACGACCTTAGCGACAACCTTCGCAGCCAAGCAGGCAATGAAACCTTATACCTGATACTCATGACAAAGTACGGTTCCCAGGTCGATGAAAACTATTGCAAGACTCATGGCTTCGATGCCCATATCTATAAGCCTATCTGTTCCAATGACCTAATCCAAAGCATGGAGCTCAGCCTCTATTCAGAAAAACCAGAGCTAACGCAAAGTGCGATAGCGGCTATAGAAGACCCCACTACAGATTTGAGCGAGTCTAGAATCCTGCTTGTTGAAGACGTCTATGTAAACCAGCTCGTTGTACAAGGTATTCTTGAGGCGCTTGACCAACAGTGCGATATCGCTGCCAACGGCCTAGAAGCGCTAGAAATGATACGCGACGCTGAAAAAACGGTCCCCTACAACCTCATTTTCATGGACTGCCAAATGCCGGAAATGGATGGATATGAAGCAACTACAGCGATCAGACAAGGTAAAGCCGGAGAAAACGCCAAGCAGCTACCTATTGTTGCCATGACAGCTAATGCAATGAAAGGTGATGATGATAAATGCTTTGCTGTGGGAATGAATGACTATATTAGCAAGCCTGTCGATGCCATGATCGTTCAAGAGAAGCTAAATAAATGGCTACATTAAGATGGCAGCGCCCTGTTAAACGCCTCATAATGATAAGCGAGTTCACTTGCTGACTCAGACCAGCAAGTGAACTCG
>NZ_LWGA01001015.1:0-1630 GCF_001635235.1 Oleiphilus sp. HI0117
ATTTATGTTACTCTGCATCATCATTTTGTAACATACACACTAGAGCAAGTGACATTCGAGGAACCAACAGTCCTCTACTCGCTTTTTTAAGTACTTCTTCGACGCAATTTCGCTAATTCAATTCTCATTACGAATACTCATTAGGTACACACATGAACGTAACAATTAATTGGGGCGGTGACGCCAAATTTGTAGGTCAATCAGGCTCAGGTCATGAAATAGTAATGGATGGCCCTCCTGACCATGGCGGAAAAAACCAAGGCCCTCGACCTATGGAAATGCTGCTACTAGGTTTGGGTGGCTGCACATCATTTGACGTCATGAGCATTCTGCAAAAATCCCGTCAAAACGTAACTGACTGCCAAGCAATTATCGACGCAGAACGTGCCGACGAAGTCCCCAGTGTTTTTACCAAGATCAGCATCCACTTCATTGTCAGTGGTGAGCAGCTTAAAGAAAGCCAAGTAAAAAGAGCCGTTTCTCTCTCTGCTGAAAAGTATTGCTCTGCTTCGATTATGCTTGAGAAAGGCGGTGTGGAAATCGCTCACAGCTATGAGATAAAAGAAGCCTGAGCCATAGTTCTTGAATATATAGAGCGAATTAAACTCACTAATTCGCTCTATGCCTCTTGCTATAAATCGATATAAGCAGAGACGGAAGAGCCCTGAACAAAATCGACCTTCAAGTGCTTCATTTTTTGCAGACAGATGGCTGTGTCAACGGCATTAGCCAAGACTTTCTTACCTAAATAGTGAGCGATTTCTATAATCGAATCCGCCGCCTTTTCATCACCTTCGGCTTGATTCAGCTCTTCCATAAACGACTCATCAATTTTGATCATATCGAAAGGCAACGCTTTGAGAAAGGCAAACGGAGACCGCTCTGAGCCAAAGTGATCGAGACAAAATTTGAAGCCTTCCGCTTTTAATTGGTTCATATAAGCCACCGCAGAGTGAATATCTTCAATCGCTGCGCAGTCATATAGATCAAAACATACTTTTCTAGCGGGAATTTTCCCTGCTCTGGAAAGAGAAAGCATTTGTTCAGTAAACTCTTCATCGCATAAAGAGTAACCACTAATCTGCACTCGGACATAGTTCTCATCATCTAAAACAGGGTGCTGATGTGCCTGCAAGGCTATCAGCTGCGCAATCCACCATGCATCCAGCTCTTTGGCATCTTCATCGCCACTGACCTCAAAAGGCGATTGCCCCCCCTCAACAAAGCACAACAGGTTCACGTGATTCTGTAATACGCTATTGCTGCTCGACGCATCGGCCTCACTCTCAGTATTGTTTAAACACTCCACAACCTGCATCTTCAGCTCAAGCGTCAGCGCACTAAAATCTATATCTTCAGGTAAAATGTTTTCTGACTCGTCAATATATAAAGTCGGGATATTGTCTGAATTGGCGACAGGCTCTGGTTCATTAACACGAACGCCATCCGAGGCAAACTCGTCTTCAAGCTCATTTCGATACTCTGAATCTGATCCATCGACACCCTCATCACTTTGATGTATTCGGGCAAAGCTCTCTTCAATTAACTCTAATGCAGCACGAATCATTGACTCTGGGTTATAAAACCCCATATGCGCCTTACTTTCACCAATCAACACTGACAATGCAGT
>NZ_LWGA01001016.1:0-3172 GCF_001635235.1 Oleiphilus sp. HI0117
CTGATTGCCAACCAGTAAGGTGGTCTTCACCTTGGAAAAAACTAACACTTTGGCCGCTTCGATAACCACAACTTGTCACACTAACTGCCTGTATGTCGTGCTTCTTGATGTTGGTTGTGAGTTGTCCGAAATCAGCTTCTTTTTTTAATAGCTCTCTTAAGGGGGCGTTATTGAACATGGAGCCTGGCACATCAATGCCATCTCCGCTGACGAAACCTCTAACAAACTGGCCTAGGTTTTTTGCAAGATTCCAATAGTCGGATTTGTATACCTTATCAGAGCTAAGGTTTAACCAAAGATCTTCGAGACTGTCGACACTATGCCTGAAGATCTTACCCCCTCCTCCTAGCCCCACGGCGTTTAAAGCTCCTGCGGAACTGCCGCAAATGACAGGAAAGGGATAGTCAAAGCCAGGAAACTGTTCTGCAATTGCCTTAAGAACACCGGCCTGGTAAGCGCCTCGTGCACCACCACCCGTTAAAATCACCCCTGCTGTCATATTAATTATTCCAAATAATGTACTTTGTAAGAATGCTGCGATAGCAGCTTGTTTCCGCTCAAAGAATAGATAAGTCTCAATAGTAAAACTATTCTAGGGCATATATGCGGACAAGCACTAACCTTGCATAAACTTAATAGTGATAATAAAAATCTATATAGAATAAGACGGTCTATATCTGATCAAAAAAGCAGCATCTTTAGCGCTATAATTAAGTTAATGATAAAGATAGATCGTTATATGGTTTTCCGTTTTTAAATTAGAGCATTAATTTGTAGTCGGAGGTGTCCTATGAAACGTTTATATTACCTTAGCCCTTCAATTGACAGTGTCGACCAAGTTTCGAAAGATTTGCATGAGCATGGTATTACTGACTGGAACTTTCATATTATTAGTACTAATGAAGAGGGTCTATATAGTCATCATCTCCACTCTGCGAGTGCACTTCAGCGTACCGACTTCGTGCGCTTTGTAGAGCGAGGCTTATTGTCCGGTGGGATGATTGGGCTGTTTTTTTAGTCCCCTTTACTTATATCGAGGAGTTTAGCTTCAATGCATGGCTAGTGATCGCGATCTTTAGCATGTTCTTTGGTGCGTGGTTTGGCGGTGTTGGTGGGCTCAATACTGAACACTACAAGATCCAGAAGTTTCACGAACAAATTATTGAAGGTCAGCACTTGATCTTAGTGGATGTTAACACGAAGGATGAACAACGCATAAAGTGCATTATGGAAATAAGGCACCCCGAGGCGGTACTTCAAGGTTCTAGCTCGACTATTACTAATCCGTTTTCCAAGGATGATGCTGAACACATCAGCGCAAAGTCTTAGGGCTGCGCATTAAGGTGATAAAAGCTTAGATTATCGCCTTAATGCATTATTTGCAGTTCACAAAGTGTTCATGTCGAAATCTGTCAAAGCAAAAATTTCAAGGACTTCATAGGTATTCTTGTCGAGCTTTGCCAAACCAAAGCCTGATTTCCCAATTATGCGGATATAGAAGTATTTGCCTGTATCAAACTCTTGATCCTTATAAATCTTCTTAAGGTAGACTTCTTCAAGAGCTGCTTGCTTGATGCGTTCTTTTTGCTCGCCTAGCTCATGATAATAATCCATGTTCTGTAGATAATCTGTATCCCCTTCACCGGTAAATGCATGAACAGTGATCGCTATTCTAACTTCGGTTGTACCGGTTAAAACGTGGAACTTTGGTGCTGAAGCCAAGCTAGTATCGATAATATTAGGGTCAACAGCTGTCATATCGTAATTCGATGCGGTTTGGATCTCAAATGAGTTATTGACAAGTAATGCTGATAAAGGCCTTTCCTTGTAGATGGTCTGAAACCCATATACAAGCGCTGCTATTTGGAATAATGCAATCACTGACAGGTCAAACTTTAGACTCTTCTTACCTTTTTTATATACGACAAAAGTAAGTAGTGGCCCTAGTATCACGTCTACAGCAAACAGGATTAGAATGATTTCTGATATACCCTGTATTTTGAAGTAGAAGTCAGGATAAATTTGGAATCTGATAAAAAAGTAAACTATCGATACGATAGCGAGACTAATAAGAAAGTGGATTAGAAATGCGATGGGTTTTGTCATAGTCGTCAGTTAAGTTAGTGTTTAAACTAAGCTTAGAAGCGACTTGGATATTTTCAAAGAAATAAAGAACGGAATTAAAAAAAAGCCGCATTTAAGTGCGGCTTTTTAGAAACTACAAAGGTATTGTTATTTCATTTTTTTACGTGTGGCAACTAGTCCTGCCAAACCTAATGCAAACAAAGCAATGGTGCCAGGTTCTGAAACTGCAGTAACTTTAACGTCGTCAAAAATATTACCTGTTGTATCTCTTCCGCCATCTAAGGATGTGAATGTTAAGGTAGAAAGCGAGCTAGTAGCTGTGAATTGATAAGTATACTGATTCCAGTTACCCCATGATTGGTTATAAACAGAATCTGAAAGGTCACCAACACTGACTGAGAAAGCTTCATCAGAGTTAGCTTGGCGGCGGCGACCAGCAAAACTTAACTCGTAGGCCTGACCTGCTGTCGTCGCGAAGTCTTGGAAGATAGAGAACTGACCATTAGCGTCTCCAGGGTGCGCATTAAGTTCTAATACTCTAATTCCATCATCGGCAGGTACGATAAAATTGTTAGACCATATTTCAACATTCTGGCTGGCGTCCCAATTTGGAATGCTAGAATAAATCTGCCACGTAGCTGCGCTTCCATACCCGCCAAGTGCTGCTTCGTTACCAATATCTTCGAAGCTGCCATTTTCTATAAGATTAGCTTGAGCACTCATAGATACAGCAGTAGTTAAACAGATTGAACCGAACAACTTTGTTAAATTTTTCATAATACAGCCTAATTTAATGAATAATAACTATAGGAAAGCAATAGATGCGCCAGAAGTTTATCTTTTTGTTTTTATTGATGTTTTCTAGTATTGATTGATCGATGTGTAAAATAAGCTGACGTAAATTTAGCCAGCTTCAAGATTTTGTGAACTAGTGAATCTAATGACTTCGTCTTACAAACCGCATTGGTAATACGGATATTATAATGTTAAATACCTTGGCAATGGTCGGTGTATTTATAAGAAACAATTTGATTGCGACCTACAGCGCTATTGATGTCGAAGAGATTATCTTCAAAAAGCTCATTAC
>NZ_LWGA01001017.1:0-2482 GCF_001635235.1 Oleiphilus sp. HI0117
ATAGGTTAACGCGTCGCGTTAGCAACCCACGAATACCAGCATGATCACCGTCGAAATTACTTGCTTCATCTGATGCGTTGACGCTTCCCTAACGGGAAGAATGTTAATTAAAAAGAAAGGCTCTGGCCGAGGTTCCGGCAGGATTTTGTGCGGGCCTCTTGACGTGGGGAGTCATACCAACGCTTTTATAAACGGCGCGCGTCTTTTTGCGCGTCCAGTGCAGGCCACGTGTTTTTGTGGCCGGAACGATGTTTGATAAACTTGTTAGTTGTCATTTTGCCCCAAAGCTCTCTAGTACTGGATAGTAATATTCTGCGACTACCAGCCCAGAAAAAATACACGCAAGCAGAACCCAGACATGCCATTCACGAACCCAGCTACCCTGTGCTTTTAACTCGACCAATTCTTCTTCGTTTTCACCGACAGAGGCAAGAGACATGAAAAGTTGTATACCCATAATACCAATGAGTATATGAATATAGGGCGTACCGAAAAACCAAGAAATTCCGTAGACCAAAACACACAAAATACTAAGTATTATTGCTACTCGTTTCATATCCCTACTTACAACTAACGCCTTGCACAGCGGAAACTGTAGTGTAGTGGCTTTGTGCAACAATGAGCGAAGCGAATGCACAAAGCCGCGGAGCGGAGGTTTTCCGACTGGTGCAACTTGTTAGATGCATACTGGACTAATGTGCACTGGTTTTTGAAAGCAAGTTGAGAACAACAACGCCACCAACGATTAAACCCATGCCAACATACCCCCAAAGGTCAAGTTTTTGCCCGTGCATGAACCATGCGATTAGAGTTACTAAAACTATGCCAAGCCCTGACCAAACTGCATATGCAATACCAACAGGGATTGATTTCAGAGTAAGTGAAAGTAAATAGAAAGCAGCGCCATAGCCAATAATAACAAGCAGCGATGGGGCGATTTTAGTAAAACCTTCACTAGACTTAAGACTGGATGTTGCAATTACTTCACAAATAATAGCAGCGGATAAGAATAACCAGTTTTTCACAGTTTTCTCCAATGTATATATTTTTCGAAAGATTAAACTAACCCTTTAAAAATGAACAGTCTTGTTCTTTTGGAGAGGCTGTGAGCACATGGGGCATCTAACGCCCAGCTAAACGGAGGAGTAACAATGGCGGCATTTTTGGAACAAAAATGATGCGATTGTTACGGAGTCCGTTTGAGCTGTTGGTTATGTGCATTTTTTCTTTGTTACTTTGATGTCAGTATAAGTATTCATGCAGCTAATACGCTGTTCAGTTTCACTTAGCTCTATTGAAGGCGGAATATCAAAGTGCAATCGTAAAGCTTCGAAGTTGATATCCTTGACCAAGTGACAAAAGTATCCCGTTCTGTTTACACCCCAAATATATTCGTTGGCAGACTTATTTCCTGAGCTAAGCAAAAACTCTACAACGAGGTTAAGATGGCTATAATCAGGTTCTCCTTTCTTAGGATACTCCAATATTTTTACTTTGCTCATTGCAAGAATTCCATTCATTAATACACATAACGCCGCCAGCAACGGCGAGCGAAGCGAGTCCAGCCCACGGCCCTTTGTGGGCGACGTTGGCTGGCCTGGTTATATTTTTCTTTCAATGATGAACCCTGACTCGTCACCACAATGAATATAAATTTCACCGTCACCTTGTAAAGGAGTAGGAAATTCAATTTTACCCCGACCACAAAGGTCATCACCCTCGCAAGTGCCTTGCCAGCTAAACTCAAGATAAGGTGTTCGGTGAGATACCCTAACATCGAGCCACCCTTTTACAGCACCAAAAACGAACTGGCCTAATCCATCTTCAGTAAACTCAAAATAACCGGGTTCATCGAGGTCAACGTAGTCTTGAGGCCAAGTTGTCATTGACTTAATTTTCCATCGGCCTACAAAATCGTGCACTGAATTCTCCCTGAAATATAACGCCGCCATTTGCGGGATGAGTTTTATGGCGACGTTTATGCGTTTCTTTGCATAAACGGTGACAGAAAACGAAGATCCGAAAGATGGCCTGGTTATATGATTTTTGCTTTTAGTCTTTTGACCTTATGCTCTTAATTTATTGTTAAGAACTCAGAAACGACGCAATAAACCATACAATAATTTTTATTTTGTTTATCTGATTTTGACCACGATAAACCCTAAATTCTTACCTGAACTGTCAACGAAACCACCCATCAAAGTGACCCGATTACGCTGAGCAAAAAACTAATTTTTAGAACACTGAACCTTGATGATAACCTGACTTTATAAGAAGGCCATCTTTGCACAAAACTAAGAAAACCGCGTACAAGTGTTTGGTACTTTTGCGCATATAACGCCGCAATTTGCGCGACGGAGTGGAATGGCGGCTTGTTTGCGTGTTTTTGCAAACAAGGTGACAGCCCACGAAGTTCCGCAAGATTACTTGGTTATATGCCTACTGCTTGTAGGGGCTGAATATGATTTTCTGGCCGTTTTGC
>NZ_LWGA01001018.1:0-3156 GCF_001635235.1 Oleiphilus sp. HI0117
GTTAGGATCAGGTCTCCTGGTCGGCCATGCGATATATCAATCATAACATTAAGGTCAGCTAACTGACGGTCATCGGATATAGTCATACTGGTTGAGTTCGATGATGACCCCGCATCCAGTCCTGGGCTTGCACTAAATGTTTTAACAAGTGGAATGACTGTGACGGTGCGGGTTTGGGTTAATGCGCTATTCCCCGCCGCGTCAGTGACATTAAAGTGAACTTGATAACTGCCTGGTGTCGACATATCTAGCCCGCTTGTATCAATACTTACGTTCGATGATATGTCGCCATCGATGTTATCAGTTGCTGAAACCCCCAGGTCGCTATAAACATGTCCTTGAATAACTTCAACTGGATTGTCTCCTAGTACTGAAATACTAGGGGGGGTGGTATCGACTACATGTACTGTTCTCGTCACGGTTGTAGCATCGTTACCTTGAGCATCGGCGACATCATAGCTTAATGTGTAAGTGCCAGCGATATTCTCGTTTACATCTCCCGATACAAAGATACTAGAGGATATATCGCTACCGAAATCACTCGCGGTCGCGCCTGCATCAATGTAAGTCGTTCCTTGCTCATGATAGCTTGGGTCCGAGCCTAATAGGCTTATGACCGGTGCGGTAGTATCTTGAACGATAACTGTTCTTGTCACCGTTAGGGCAGCATTACCCGACAAGTCCGAGACATTATAAGTTACCTGATAGCTTCCTACGGCGTTCGTTGCGACGAATCCTGAAATGGCGATAGAAGCTGATAAATCACCATCAACGCCATCGACTGCAGTTGCGCCAGGCTCGAAATAGGTGCCACCCAGTTCAATTAAGATTGGGTTGTTTCCAAGTAAGGAGATAACCGGTGGAACGGTATCGCTACTAGTGTTATCGATTACATTGACTTGGCGGGTAGCATTACCAACATTACCCTCGCTGTCACTGACACTATAGCTAATGGTGTACGTTCCAGGTGTGTCCGTATCAACTGATCCGTTAATAGCAATGCTGCTTGTTAAGTCACCATCAACGTTATCGGTCGCAGTCGCTCCGGCCTCGTTGTAGCTGCCGCCGAGCGATATGTCCATTGGGTTGTCACCTAATAGGCTGATAAGTGGTGCGCTATTATCTTCAACGTTAACAACTCTAGTTACGGTAAGTGCAGCGTTACCAGCACTATCGCTGACGTCATAGGAAAGCGTATAGCTGCCCAAAGTTGTTGGGTCCACGCTACCGCTAGGGATAATGCTAGTGGAAATATTTCCATCGATATTATCACTTGCTGTTGCGCCCGGGTCGCTGAAGATGCTTCCCAATGCAATGCTCATAGGGTTTGAGCCCAGTAGTGAAATAACGGGGATCGTCGTATCTGAAACAAGGACTGTTCGAGTTACTTCTATAGCGGAATTACCTGTGTTATCGCTGACGTTATAACGAGTGATATAGGTTCCAGCAATAGAGGTATTGACAGCGTCACCGGAAATAATAATTGCAGAGCTTAAGTCTCCGTCGACACTATCGCTAGCAGTCGCGCCAAGTTCAGTAAAGCTGCCATTTAACTCAACATGAAGAGGGTTATCTCCGATCAGCGTGATAACAGGTGGTAAGGAGTCTGCAACATTGACAGTACGAGTTACCGGGGTTGCAGGGTTTCCTTGAGAGTCACTGACGTTGTAGGTTAGGGCATAGCTACCTGCGACGCTTGCGTTAACAAAGCCGGTAATAGAGATATTTGAAGAAACGTCTCCGTCGACAGCGTCGAAAGCACTTGCACCAGGGTCGTTGAATATCGTGCCTTGTTGGTGCTCGATGGTGTCACCACCGATTAATGTGATTGTTGGTCCTGAGCTGTCTGATACGTTTACAGTTCGGGAAACAGTGGCTGCAGCATTGCCAGCGGCGTCACTCACGTCATAGTTAAGTGTGTAGCTTCCAGGGGTACTGGTGTCAACGAAACCACTAGGGATTATATTGGATGAAATGTCGCCATCTATATTATCCGAAGCGCTTGCCCCCGCATCTGTATAAATACTGTCAATATCAACACTTACAAAACTATCTCCGATAAGTGTAATGACGGGGTCAGTAAAGTCATTCACGTTAACCGTACGTGTTTGTTGAGGTGCAGGATTTCCATTGGAGTCACTGACATCATAGGTAATGATATAAGTGCCAGCAACGCTAGAGTCGACCATTGTGCCGCCAACTATAATGCCTGCAGATAGGTCTCCGTCAAGTGCGTCATTCGCAGTCGCACCAGCATCGGTATAAGGGGTATTTAGCTCATGGTTAAGTGGGCTGCTACCTAACACGGTGATGCTAGGAGCGCCGGTATCCTGAACATTGACCGTTCGATTAACGGTGTTGGCAGGGTTACCCGATGAGTCGTTCACGTTGTAGCTCAGTACATAGCTACCAACAACTGCAGCATTGACCGTACCACTGACACCGATATTTGAAGATACATCTCCGTCGACATTATCTAGCGCTGTCGCACCCGGGTCGGTGAAGATTGTATTCACCTCATGATCGATCGGGTTGTTTCCGATCAGTGTAATAACAGGGCCGCTCGCATCAGCAACATTAACTGTTCGTGTGACGGGGATTGCATCGTTGCCAGCCGCATCACTTACGTTATACACAAGTGTATAGCTGCCAATTGTACCGGTATCAACAGCGCCACTCTGAATAATGCTTGCTGAAATATCGCCATCAATATTGTCCGACGCACTCGCACCCGCATCATTGTAGACACTACCTAGAGCGATATTAATGCTGCTGTCACCATTAAGTGTAATGACAGGGGCGGTAAAGTCGTTCACATTTACCGTGCGCGTTTGCTGTACGGCAGGGTTACCGTTGGAGTCACTGACATCATAGGTAATGACATAAGTACCAGCAACGCTAGAGTCGACCATTGTGCCGCCAACTATAATGCCTGCAGATAGGTCTCCGTCAAGTGCGTCATTCGCAGTCGCACCAGCATCGGTATAAGGGGTATTTAGCTCATGGTTAAGTGGGCTGCTACCTAGTAGAGTGATGCTAGGTGCGCCAGTATCTTGAACGTTAATTGTTCGGGTAACGGTAGTAGCAGAGTTGCCTGAGGAATCGTTCACGTTGTAGCTCAGTACATAACTGCCGATTACGGTTGCATTGACTGTA
>NZ_LWGA01001019.1:0-2690 GCF_001635235.1 Oleiphilus sp. HI0117
CGTCACGGTATTGCTCGTGCTCTAATGGAGTATGACGAAACGTTGCGTCCAGCACTGCGTGAAGCAGGTTGGGTTACTCGTGATGCGCGTGCAGTAGAGCGTAAGAAGGTTGGTCTACGCAAAGCGCGTAAGAAGCCTCAGTTCTCAAAGCGTTAATACGCCTTATTCAAGAAACGCTTGTCGGTTATGCTGGCAGGCGTTTTTTTTTATGTTAATCCTTATTTTTATTAGGGATATTGTAGCGAAAGTTGTTGAAGCGGCAGGTCAATTTAATTACTATCTGTGGGTTTTGAAGTGCGCGGTCTAAAATTTTAGTCTAGTGTCGATAAGATAAAGTGATTGGGCGTTATTTACGCAGGTATAAGTTACTTATACTGGTGTAGATGTTGCTGGGTCATCATAACTAAACTACTACGTAAATATTGGTACGTAGTTAATATTGGGAGATGCCTATATGAGTGATGGCGACGTTAATGCTGGCCGACGCCGATTTTTAATCGGTGCTACCTCCGTTGTTGGTGGGGTAGGGGCAATTGGAGCAGCGGTTCCGTTTGTTGCGTCTTGGAATCCAAGTGCAAAAGCAAAAGCTGCCGGTGCGCCAGTTAAAGCAAGCATTGGAAAGTTGGAGCCAGGTCAGAGAATGACTGTTGAGTGGCGAGGTAAACCTGTTTGGGTTATTCGTCGAACTCAAGAGATGCTTGATAATATTGAAAAGCTGTCTGATGAGTTGCGAGACCCTCAGTCTGAGTTACCTCAGCAGCCTGAATATATTAAAGGGGTGTTTAGATCTTCGCGCCCTGAGTATGCAGTCATTGTTGGTATCTGTACTCACCTAGGTTGTTCTCCACAATTCGTGCCAGAAGTGAAGCCTCAAGAATTTGATGCTAACTGGGTAGGTGGCTTTTTCTGTCCTTGTCACGGTTCTCGTTTTGATTTGGCAGGTCGAGTCTATAAAGGGGTTCCAGCACCTAAGAACTTGGAAATTCCTCCTTATAAGTACCTGGATGATGCAACGGTAGTTATTGGTGTTGATGAGGAGCAGGCATAATGCAAAAGCTAATTAACTGGATTGACGAGCGCCTCCCTGTTGTTGAAGCATTCGAAAATCACATGAGTAAATACTACGCGCCAAAGAACTTTAATGTTTGGTATATTTTTGGTGTGCTTTCAATGGTTGTTTTGGTTAACCAGCTTCTTACTGGTATTTGGTTGACTATGAGCTACAACCCAAGTGCTGAAGGTGCGTTTGCATCGGTTGAGTACATTATGCGTGATGTTGAATATGGCTGGTTGCTGCGTTACTTGCACTCCACCGGCGCTTCAGCATTCTTTGTTGTGGTTTATCTGCATATGTTCCGTGGCTTAATGTATGGTTCATATAAGAAGCCTAGAGAACTTATCTGGATCTTCGGTATGACGATCTATTTAGCTTTGATGGCTGAAGCATTTATGGGTTATTTGTTACCGTGGGGCCAGATGTCTTACTGGGGTGCTCAGGTTATCGTAAACCTATTTGGCGCGATCCCTTACATTGGTGAGGATTTGTCCTTGTGGATTCGTGGTGATTACCTGATTTCAGGTATCACGCTAAACCGCTTCTTTGCTTTGCATGTCGTGGCATTGCCTATCGTTATTTTGGCATTGGTTGTTCTGCATGTATTAGCTTTACATACTGTGGGTTCGAATAACCCAGATGGTATCGAAATAAAGCAGAATAAAGACGAAAACGGTATTCCAAAAGACGGTATTCCTTTCCATCCTTTCTATAGTGTGCACGATATTGTCGGTATTGTTGTTTTCTTGTTTGTATTCTGTGGTGTTGTCTTCTTCTTCCCTGAGATGGGTGGTTACTTTATCGAGAAGCCAAACTTTGAACCAGCAAACCCGCTGAAAACGCCTGATCATATTGCTCCTGTTTGGTACTTTACTCCATTCTACGCAATGCTTCGTGCTGTACCTGATGCATTCTTGGGTGTGGTTGTGATGGGTGCTGCAATAGCAATTCTGTTTGTCTTGCCTTGGCTGGACAAGAGCCCTGTTAAGTCTATTCGTTATAAAGGCTGGATCAGTAAAGTTGCGCTAGCGTTGTTAGTCGTATCATTTTCTATACTCGGTTATTTAGGTGTTGTTGTTGCGACGCCTGAAAGAACGCTATGGGCGCAGATTTTGACTGCTGTGTATTTTGCCTACTTTTTATTAATGCCTTGGTATACAAAGATTGAAAAAACCAAGCCAGTTCCAGAGAGGGTGACAGGATAATGAAACATTTATTAATTGCGGTTTTCTGTTCTGTTATTTCTTTAGGTGCTTTTGCTGCAGGTGGACCTGCAGCGCCTATGGATCACATCAAAACAGACATTTCAGATAATGAGTCTTTACAGAATGGTTTATCTTTATTTGTGAACTACTGTTTTGCTTGCCACTCAATGAAGTACGCTCGTTATGAGCGTGCTGCTGATGATTTAGGAATTCCTCATGATATTTTTGAAGAAAATATTCTCGTAGGTGATACCAAGATCGGCCAGTTAATGGAAATTTCCATGGCTGAAGATCAGGCAAAGGTTTGGTTTGGTAGTGCTCCGCCTGATTTGACTTTGAGTGCTCGTTTGCGTGGTCCTGATTGGATATATAACTACTTGCGTGGATTTTACGCCGATTCAAAGCGCCCTTATGGTGTGAATAACGTAATT
>NZ_LWGA01001020.1:0-9077 GCF_001635235.1 Oleiphilus sp. HI0117
GTACCGTCATATTTGAAGCAACGGTAATAGGGTCTTTCACTACACCACTTTCAAATTTCTTAACAGCACGAACGGTTGCCGCCTGCTGCTCAGCGGTCATGTTTTTGTGAATGATACCAATGCCACCTTCCTGCGCCATGGCAATTGCCAAAGGAGCTTCAGTCACCGTATCCATCGCGGCAGATACCAGAGGAACATTCAAGGTGATGCCTTTCGTCAGGCGAGTTTTAAGAGAAACTTCGTTAGGAAGAACTTCGGAATAACCAGGAATCAAGAGAACGTCATCAAACGTCAGTGCGTCATGTGCGATCCGCAACATATGGGCCAACCTTTATGTCCAGATAAAACGCGGAATTATAATGCTTGAGGGGCTCTCCTTACAAGCATAATTGTAAATACCGCCAAAGCATTTTAAACTCGCCTCAACTTATCACCCAAATATGACATCGCAATGACTTACGCAGACTTCCCTTCCGACCCCAGTATTCCTGAGCATACACCTGCTAAACCCAAGGCACTGAGTGTCAGCGAACTTAACCGTCAAGTTAAACGAATGCTTGAAGTCAGCTACGCTCAAACCTGGGTAAGCGGAGAGATTACCGGGCTCTCAAGACCGCGCTCCGGCCATTGGTATTTCACGCTAAAAGACGACAAGGCCCAAATCCGCTGCGCCATGTTTAAAGGCTATAACCAACGCTTAAAGTTTATCCCCAAGGAAGGTGACCAGATAATTGTTCGAGCCAAAGTGAGCTTGTACGAAGGTCGCGGCGATTACCAACTTATCGTTGAAGGCATGGAACCGGCGGGTATTGGGCAACTACAAGCCGCTTTTGAAGCACTAAAGCTTAAACTGGCTGGCGAAGGACTGTTTGACCAGCAGCATAAAAAATCTATACCACAAATCCCCAAAAAAGCAGCCGTGATAACCTCTCAAAGCGGTGCCGTCATTCATGACATCATTTCAGTGACGCAGCGTCGCTTCCCTGCACTAGAGATCATTTTGCTACCCGTTCAGGTTCAAGGGGAAGGCTCAGCACAACAAATTGCCGACGCTATCGCTTACTGCAACAGCCACAACCTTGCAGATGTATTAATTGTTGGGCGAGGAGGCGGGTCTCTAGAGGATTTATGGAGTTTTAATGAAGAAGTCGTCGCACGTGCTATTTTTGACAGCGAACTACCTATCATTAGCGCCGTTGGTCATGAAGTAGACTTTACGATTGCCGACCTGGTAGCAGACTACCGGGCACCAACGCCATCAGCAGCCGCAGAACACATTACGCCCGACCAATACGAATTAATGCAAAACCTGGATCAACAACAACGGCGCCTGGAGTTTGTGATCAACAATCGATTCAAACAACTCAGCCAAAGCATCGATGCCTTACAAAAACGACTAAGACATCCTGGCGATGCCCTTCAAGAAAAGGGTTTACGCCTTGAAGAACTTCAAGAGCGCATTAAACGGGCACTATCAAACACTATTGAAAATAAATCTGGAAGTCTGAATATACTTCAGCACCGCTTACTCAGATATAACCCTCAAGCGAAGCTTGAACAAAGCGCAGCAACACTAAACAACGCTTACGACAAACTAGTACAAGCGCAGCATGCAAACCTGGAACAACAGCAACACAGACTGGCGATTCTAGCCCAGACACTGCACACGGCAAGCCCTCTTGCAACCTTAGGGCGCGGCTATGCCATATTAAAGTCCGATAAACAGAAAGTTCAAACCCAGTGCAGCGACTTCAAGGCGGGAGACAAAATCAGTGCCACACTAAAAGATGGGATTGTCCATTGTACCGTCGACCAAAGTGTTCCAGAACTGGACTTATAACTCAGCCCAGCTTACTTCAAGGCTTGATAAATTTTCGCTAGATTGTACTGCATCATATCGAGATAGCTTGGCGCTAGCTCATGAGATAAGGCGCCCGAGATCAGTTCACCTCCAAAATTGACTCCCGTTTCCATTTGCACAACTTTGATAAGGCGATTGTCAGCGACATTTTCCTCGAAAATCGCCTTGACGCCAGAGCTCCGAACCTGACGAACTACTTGTGCAATTTGTGCTGCAGAAGCCTCTCCTCCCGTACTGATGCCTTGCAAGCTCCGCATTTTCAAACCATAATCTCGAGCCAAATAAGCAAAGGCATTGTGAGGAACAACCATTTGTCGTTGAGACGCAGGCAGAGCCAAAAACTTCTTCTCGTAAGCTTGGTTAAGCAAGTCTAATTCTTCAATATATGCCTGTGCATTCGTTTCATATTCTCCGGCATGCGGAGGGTCAACCTTCGCTAAGGCATTGGTGATATTGCGAATATATACTTTTGCAGCCTGCAAGCTATGCCAGGCATGCGGGTCAACCCTTCCAACCATCTTGGAAATATCATCATTTTCATCAAGAGAAGCGCTACTATGCTTATGCTCTTCTTCGCCATGATGACCATGACTATGTCGACGCAAATCCTTTCGCTCTCTGATCAAACGAACATTTTCTGTCGCTATCACAGTCAGGCCATTAAAATCTGCTGCGGCAACCAAGCGCGCTAACCACCCTTCAAAGCCCAAGCCATTCATTAACAACAAGTCAGCTTTAGATAAATGCTTAACATTTTGAGGTGAAGGGCGGTAAACATGTGCATCTTCCCCCCAGTCTACCAAGGTAGATACGGATACATGATCTCCTCCCACCGCCTTAGCCATATCAGCCAAAACACTGAAGGTCGCTACTAACTGTAAACTGGCTCCCGCACCGCTCTCTTCCCGTTCAGCCATTACATTCATTGAAAGGCATAGCAAAAATATCGAGAGCAAAGCTCTACGACTGCTAGACTTGTACCTAATGTTACTTTGCATACTTAACCTCAATAGGGTTTCTGTTGAAATTTTGCCGGTTAGGAAAACAGTTATATGAAGCTGTTTTATAGAATTTCACTTTCTGTTGACAAAATGGAACATACTTCCTGTAGAAAAATCTCTAAACTGCGCGCATATTAAGAGGATCACTATTCAATGTTCAACGTTTTTTCAATAAATAGCGCATCTAAAGTACTGACATATTTTTTAATATCACTATTACTTAGCGCTTGCAGCGGCGGTAGCAGCTCAGGAAAACAGACCAATAATACGCCTTCACTTCAGAGTCTCTCATTATCAACACCACCAACAACAATGATATCTGGCGAAACCTTTCAAGCCAGTGTGACCGGTTTATACACCGACGACTCAAGTTTTGACTTAAGTAGCGACGCTGGCTGGAGCTCTAGTGACACGAATATCCTGACAGTGTCAGACAGTGGCCTGATTACGGCAATCAATGCTGGTAGTACTACGATTACAGCGGCTTTTTCTGGAGAATCAGCCAGTTTCAGCATAAACGTAATTGCTTTAAGCAGCATTGCGATGAGCATCATTCCCGACGATCTTGAGGTCGGCGACAGTGTGCAATTAAGTGCTAACGGAACCTACACCGATTCATCAAGCGAAGACATCAGTAACGATGTTATCTGGGCCTCTAGTAATAACACTGCTATCAGCATAAGTGCCACAGGCCTGTTATCGGTAAACACCGCTGGCAGTGCAACGATCTCTATCGAACACAATGATTTGCTAGATCAACAAGACGTGGAGGTTGTCGTTCTTTATAGTGTTAGCATTACCACCTTGCCTTCCGACATCGAAGTCGGCAGCATCCAGCAGCTGGTAGCAAACGCGCACTACTCAAATAGTACAACAAGTATTATCACCTCAGCCGCTAACTGGAGTTCCTCTGATCCGAGCATTTTGCATATCTCCAACGAAGGCTTACTTACCGCACTAGCACCTGGTGACGCAACCATTACAGCCAGTTATGAGGGTGAGCACGCTTCAAGTACGTCTACTGCATACACATTGAGTTCACTTAGCATAACACCCGCCGCGTTGACACTGGCAATTGCTTCATCTCACACTCTCACGGCAACCGGAATTTATACGAACAACACCACAAGCGACCTTAGTCCTGAGACTTCTTGGCAATCGAGCAATAACAACATCGCCACAGTCGATGAAAATGGCTTGGTAGTCGCTGTCAGCGCTGGCAATACCAATGTCACAGCAAGTATTGGCGACATCAACACAAGTCTGGAGCTAACGGTTTCTCCTGCTACATTGCATTCTATTTCAATTGATTTACCCGACACTCTAATTGCCGGACTCACTACTGCTTTATCAGCGACTGGCACCTATTCCGATGGCAGCACCCAAAACATTACCGCTGAAGTAACATGGCAAACTAGCGATATCAGCCTTGCCAGTATCGATAATGAGCTTATTACCGCCATTCAAAGTGGGGAGGTGCAAGTCAGCGCTATTAAAGGCTCTACAACTGGGTTAAAAAACATTGTTATCAGCCCGGCTCAAATCGACAGTCTGGTTTTGACCCCGCCATTGATCACACTAGCGAAAGGAACTCAAAGCGAGGTAAACGTCACCGCCATTTTTACTGATCAAAGCCACCAAGATGTTACTAGCCAAGTCAATTGGAGCGCTGACTCTCCTGAAATAATCTCAATTGAAGCGGGCTCATCACTTGTTAGCGGACTGGATATCGGCAGCTCAAGCCTGAGTGCTGAGCTAGATGGCCATAATGCTGCCAGTACGGTTACGGTAAGCAATGCAGTACTAAGCAATATAAGTATTCTTCCTATTAACAGCTCCCTACCAAAGGGGCTAAGCCAAAGTTTCAGTGCTCAAGGAACATACAGTGACGGCTCAGTTCAGGACATCACCGAACAGGTAACCTGGACATCGAGCGACTCGGCAATAGGCTCTATTTCAAACGCTGCGCTATCTGAAGGTTTAGTCAATGGACTAGAACTGGGATTCGTAAACATTTCCGCCACCCTGGATGATATTAGTATATCGACTAGTCTAAGCATTCAAGACGCCGTATTAACCGCAATTGAAGTTCAGCCAGGAAATATCAGCCTAGCTAACGGGCTTCAAATACAAGCCATTGCTTTAGGCTCCTATTCTGATGGAGAACAAATTGATATCAGTAAAGAGGCCAACTGGAACACAAGCTCTAGTACTGTTGCAAGCGTAGAAAGCCCTAGCGCTCCGGTTATCAGCGCTAATGCAGAAGGCGAAGCCCTGATCTCTGCCGAACTAGAAGGAATCAGTGGTATTAGTTTAGTGACAGTAACAAGTGCGACACTTCAATCAATATCACTGACGAGCGATAACACAAGTATTCCGGCTGGGTTTACAGAACAAGTCAAAGCAAGTGGCTTATATACCGATGCATCGACTAAAGACATCACCCACCTCGTCACCTGGCAAAGCGAAGACAATCAACTTATTACTGTCGACAATAATGTAGATAGCCCAGGACTAATTCGTACCGTTGCCCCCGGTAGTACACGTGTCAGCGCCAGCTTTGAAGGCCTATCGTCCAGCGCAACCTTCACAGTGACGGACGCAATACTAAGTTCTATTGCTATTACCAGCCCTGCTAGCGCGATAAACGTTAACGATGAACTGCAACTGAGTGCCATTGCAGACTACTCCGATAACAGCAGCAAAGATCTCACCCAAGAAGTAAGCTGGATAATCAGTGACAATGATGTTGTATCTATCGAGACGGCATCGAATGACTACTTTTCTAATCAAAGCGGTTTGCTAAAAGCTCTGTCAGCCGGCACCAGCGATATATCTGCCCAGTTACTAAACAGCTCAGGAGAACTTATAAGCTCTAACACTCTGAGCCTCACAATCTCGGAAGACCCTAACGCTACTAAAGCGATATCACTGTCACTGACTCCAAACGTTATTCTAAACAACGGTATTGATAGCTCTATTGTGTCCGCGACTTTAAGCCCTAACTCGGCTAGCGGAGCAATTCCAGATAACACTGAAGTGAGTTTTAGTATCACTGATAATGGCACCACACATATCGAAACGGCTTATACCAGTAATGGCGTCGCTCAAATTACCCTAAGCTCTGAGAATATTGGTCTGATATCAATTGAGGCTTCGAGCAATCAAATTCATAGTTCGTCAGCAATATACAGTACAAATGATTTCAGAAATGTCATCGTAAGCTACGCAGAAGCAGAAGTATTATATGATGCAGAAAACGAGGTCTTAAAATCTGGCAGCACTTTACTAACACTTGTCCGAAACCTATCAAATCGCGACTTCGATCTACCATTAATTGCTGTTATGACTGGCAATCCAGACCCTCAAATACATTTACCTGAATCACCTTTTGACACATCCCTTCTAACAGGAGATCAAGTTTTATCGGGAGGAGAAACAAACGCATTTGGCTACGCCCTATCTGAAGACGTCAGCGGCAGCATTTTTTATATCCTTTATGCATTAAGTGACGACACAACAAATACAGATTTTATAAGCGGTTCTGTATTCAGCTTCCAGTAAACGCCCCTCCCGACAAGAAACGAACCACTCACCACGAGTCTGGTTCGTTTCTCGCCCAGCAACTAATCCAGCGCAGTTTTCGCACCAATACAGTGCCGAACTTCCCCTCCTAAATATTAAGCACTTTTTCTTAAATGGCCTATGCTGAAATAGATTGCGGCTGACAAGTAGTTGCGTCTTCACCACACTAAAAATGTCAGTAACGACGAACTAAAATAGCAATAATAGGAAACAACCATGTCCATCTCTCGAAAAGTTCTCCTCGGATCACTTTCAGTGTCCGTTGTTTCGGTACTATTAACCGCTCTGATTACAGCAGGTGTTGGATTTAATATTGCCGAAAGCGTTATTGAAAACGAAGCACGGAAAGCGCTCATCACACAGCGAGAATCCCAGAAGGACTTTATTCACAGCTACCTACAGACTATCAAACATGAGCTTAAAGCTTTCTCTGCAAGCCATAGTGTCGTCGACTCAGCTGAAGGCTTCATCGCTAGCTATGATGATTTTCCTAAAACCGTCAGTAGCAACGAAATATCTGACAAGTTAGAAGATTATTACACCGGGCAATTTGGTGCCACCTATGCCGAGAGCAATCCAGGCTCTTCATTATCTCCCGGCAATTTACTTAACAGCATTAGCGATAAAGCCCGTTTAATGCAATATCACTTCATTGCAGACAACGCTAACCCCTTAGGTCAAAAAGATGCCTTAGACTCACTCGACTTTAGCTCCGATTACAATGAGGTACACAAAGAGTATCACCCGGAGTTTAGAAAGCACCTTAACGAATTCCAATATTACGACATCTTTTTGATCGATATTGACTCAGGCGAGATTATTTACTCCGTTTTCAAAGAGCTCGATTACGCCACCTCTTTACTTACCGGGCCTTATAAAAATAGTGACTTAGCTAAAGTCTATAAAGAAGCTGCCAACGCAAGTGACCCTGACCACATTGCCTTTACTTCTTTTCAGTCTTATACGCCATCTTATGAAGCTCCTGCCTCCTTTATGGCAAGCCCTGTGGTAAATAAACAAGGTGAGAAAATCGCCGTTTTGGCTTTTCAAATGCCTATCGATGAGCTGAACCGAATCATGACCCATAACGAACAATGGGAAAAGTCTGGTATGGGCTATTCAGGCGAAACTTACCTGGTTTCTCAAGAATTCAAAGCTCAGAGCAAGAGCCGCTTCTTGGTTGAAGACAAAGAGAACTTCTTAAGCGCGCTTAAAGAGAGTGGCGTAAACGAGAAGACGCTTAAGCAAATTGATCTTAAAAACACCAACATTGGCTTCCAAGAAATCCGTACTCCCGGTGTAGAGAAAGCCTTACGGGGCGAAAGTGGCTTTGATATCTTTCCAGACTACCGAGGCGAAGAAGTTCTCTCTGCTTATGGTCCTCTAGAGTTTGAAGGTAGCCGATTCGCACTGCTATCAGAAGTCGACTACGCTGAAGCGCATGCTTTTGCAGGGGATATGATTCGCTCCTTTGCCATATCGGTATTCATTATTGCTGCCATTATTCTGTCTATCGTTGCTTATATCGCTTGGGCATTTTCCAAATCTCTTTCTACTCGCCTCAATACCGCTGTCGAAGTTTCCAATGCCGTTGCCAAAGGCGAAAGAGTTCATATCGAACAAAGCTCTCAGCAAGATGAAATCAGCGACCTAATGAGCGCTCTAGATCGCATGCAAACAGAATTGATTGGCGAATTCGAGCGCCGAGCAGAAGAAACCAGCCGTGTGACTAGCGCCCTGAAAGTTGCCAATACCAACCTGATGATGGCAGATAATGACCTTAACATCATCTACCTCAATAATGCGGTCGAAAAAATGTTTAAGGATGCTGAGTCAGACCTTCGCAAAGACTTACCTAAGTTCTCTGCCGATAACTTGATGGGTGTAAATATTGATGTTTTCCACAAGAATCCGGCTCATCAAAGACAGTTACTAGCCAGCTTAACGCAAAGCTATGAAAGTACTGCCAAAGTCGGTGGCCGCAGCTTCAGAATTGTTGCCAACCCTGTTGAAAGCGAGAACGGCAACCGTTTAGGTACTGTTGTTGAATGGGTAGACGAAACAGAGATGCTCGCCAAGCAAGCGCAGGAAAGACAAGAGGCTGCTGAAAATGTACGCCTGAAACAAGCTCTTGATAACGTAAGTGCTAACGTAATGGTTGCAGACGCCGAGCGAAACATCGTCTATATGAATGATGCCGTACTTGAAACACTTAAAATCGCGGAAGAAGATATTCAACAAGTACTTCCACAGTTTGATGCCAACAATTTACTTGGGCAATCAATTGATATCTTCCATAAAAACCCAAGCCATCAGAAAGAGCTACTAGAGAATCTAAGCGCTCAACACAAAGCCAATATTCAAGTTGGTCGACGCCATATGGAGCTATCAGTCAACCCGGTTAAGACCGAGTCCGGTGACCGTGTCGGTACAGTTGTTGAATGGAAGGATAACACTGAAGCATTGATAAAACGTGAGAATGAGTTACGCGTAGCAAACGAGAATGCTCGCTTAAAAGAAGCATTGGAGAATGTCAGCGCCAATGTGATGGTCGCCGATTATGATCGTACCATTGTCTATATGAACCCTGCGGTCATCAAAACACTCAAAAATGCAGAAGCGGCAATTAA
>NZ_LWGA01001021.1:0-1334 GCF_001635235.1 Oleiphilus sp. HI0117
AGATGGCTGTATATATTTTAATAAGCCATTAATGATTCAGAGTACCTTAATAAGATAAAGATCGACTATCCCGGGGGAAGTATGACTAAGCATAATGAGCAAATAGCAAAATCCAGACTTGGGCGCTTATTAGTAAACCGCGGTTATATTAGCGAAGCGCAACTTGATCAAGCACTTCAGCTTCAAGCCTCCGAGAACATGATGCTTGGTGAGGTCTTAATTAAGCAAGGCTGGATTAGTGAGAAAGAGCTAAATAGAACACTTAAGCATCAGTCTCGTTACCGTTACACTGCAGCATTTGTTGCTTTGGCTGCGGCGCCGTTTCAACCGATGCTTGCTATGGCTGCGAGTCCCGCTGCAGCTTTACCAATTAATAACACCAGTAGCGCTGAGCTAACACGAGAACAGTTAGGTAAGTTTGGCGGCATGCAGATGCTTGATGACGAAGCTTTGGCAGGTGTTAATGCCCAAGGGTTCGGTCCAATACCAGGTATGGGGCTTAGCATCGGTCAGAATGCTGACGGAGCGGTTGCCGGTTTTCAGCATAAATATAACGACGAAGATGAATATGAAGAGCCCAAGGATGAGCAAGTGGCTTATGAGTTAGCGGACAGTGTATTAACCATGGCAGGTGTTGGTCCGATATCTAACCTGATTGAAGCAGATATTTCTATTGAGGGTTTGAAATACCAGGAAGGAAGAGGGCCTATAGAAATTACTGACGAAGGCGGTATAAAAATATATATGCCGACAGAAATTGCTCGAATTAGCATGGAGAATATTCGAGTTAAAGGAAATACTAGCGGCCCAACTATGGGAAGCATTTACATGTCTGATATCAAGTATCATCCAGATTCCAGCTATACAATTACCGCGAGAAACTAAGCTCTCTACGTTGTTATACATAAAAAAACAGGCGCGAGCCTGTTTTTTTATGCGTCAAAATAGGGCACTCGAACATAAAAAATTAGTTAGGGCTTTTCCTTGCTATATCGCTTCCCTATACCGGTTGAGAAAGCTATTATTCAACACGTTAATTGAGTTATAGAGAATTGTTATGCCAAAAATAGCCAGTGGAATCGTACGATTCAAAACCGAAGTGTACCCTCAGAAGAAAGAACTATTCGATCAACTTGTGAAAGGGCAGCATCCAGAAGCTCTTTTTATTACATGCTCTGATTCTCGTATTGACCCAAACCTTTTAGTTCAGACGGAACCAGGGGAACTATTCATATGTCGAAATGCAGGCAATATTGTTCCACCGCATAGCAACTATACTGGTGGTACCACGGCAACGATTGAGTATGCTGTTGCCGTTCTTGAAGTCAAACATA
>NZ_LWGA01001022.1:0-1172 GCF_001635235.1 Oleiphilus sp. HI0117
GGAAAATGGCTATTACCATGATGCCGGTTACAACGTCGAGATCAGAGCTGCCGGTCCTGATATAAACCCCATCACAGAAGTGCTTGAGGGTAAGGCTGATTATGGCATAGCCAATGCTGAGCTTGTGCTCTATCACCTGAACGGCAATCCTCTCGTCGCATTAGCAGCCATTATTCAACACTCGCCAATCGTATTGATGACTTTAAAGAAGAATAATCTGCTAACTCCACAAGACTTAATCGGTAAACGCGTGATGTACCCAGAGGGACATTACGGTTCAAATACGTTAGGACTGTTAAAGAAAGAAGGGATTAATGAGTCACAAATTGAGTCGGTGCCCTTATCCTACAATATTCAGGATTTAATCGATGAAAAAGTCGATGCAATGGTTGGTTATATAACCGATCAACCCTTCCAGCTGAGACAAAGAGGTGTCGAATACAACCTTATAGACCCTCGTGTTTACGGAATAGACTATTACGGAGACGTGTTATTTAGCACAGAGTCTAAAGTTGATGAGCATAGCGATGAAGTGAAAGCCATTAGAAAAGCCAGTATTGACGGCTGGCGTTACGCTATTGAGAATCCAGATGAGCTTATTGAGCTCATCAAGAATAAGTATCAATCAGAACTCAGCATTGAAGAACTCCGCCATGAAGCTCAGGAGACCATTCGTCTAATCGTTCCCAAACTGGTGGATCTGGGACACATGAACCCAGGAAGGTGGCAGCACATCGCTGACTCGTTTACCGATCTTGGCATGAGCACTGGCGAATTGAACCACGAGCGTTTCATTTACTCTCCTGAACTAAATGAAGCCAGCCAACTGACGCGTCAGGTACTCCAAGTTTCCAGTATTATATTTGTTATTGGCGCAGCCTTTATTTCAATCTTATTCTATGTCAATAAAAACCTGAAACGCGCTGTTAGTGAGAAAACAATGTATCTCACCAAGGCTAATCGGGAATTAATTGTTTATACTAAACAATTAAAAGACAAAGAGGATGAGCTGCATACGCTCAACACTGAGCTTGAGAAACGAATAATTTCCAGAACAGAAACCATCAACAAAATAAACTACGAACTTACGGAAGAAATAAATCAGCGTAAAAAGCGTGAAGTATCACTGCAACTCTTATCCCAAGCGATTGAGAGTAGTGATAGTACAGTAT
>NZ_LWGA01001023.1:0-2478 GCF_001635235.1 Oleiphilus sp. HI0117
TGAGCTTTATCGCAAGATGAAAAGAAAGAACCAAATAAGGTGGTCAAAAGCTACGCGGAACTGGGAGAAAGTGGGTGACGTTAAGTTGAACCCGGAGAAGGAAAAACAAGCAGCTTAAATGCTCAGGCGACAACTACCTTGAAAAACGCCGAAAATAGAAAGAGTTTCCATTGGCTAAATTTTTCCAAAATAGTGGTGATGGCCTCTCTTGCATAAGAAGACCTAAAACTTACTGCTTTAGTGCCCGTGATATTGCCCAGCGCGTTTTTCTAGTAAAGCTTTCACTGCCTCTAAGTGATCTTCTGTTTGATGCAGACCAGCTTGAACTTTTGCACATTGGTCTAGCATTTCAGGTAATTTGAGTCGTTCACTTTGACGTAGTAGCTTCTTAGTGGCTCGAACGGCAAGAGGCGGGTTTGAAGCGATGCTATGTGCGATTGAAAGTGCGCGCTCAAGCATGTTTGAAGTTTCGATGCACTCAGACACCATCCCCCAAGATAGCGCTGTTTGAGCATCAACCATATCGCCAGTCAGTGCCATTTGGCTGGCTTTTGCTATGCCAATAATTCTTGGCAAGAACCACGCGCCGCCGTCTCCCGGAATGATGCCAAGTTTGACAAAGCTTTCGGCAAAGCGGGCTTTATCGGAAGCGATGCGAATATCGCACATCATTGCCAGGTCACAGCCTGCACCGACTGCGGCGCCATTTACGGCGGCAATAACGGGGATCTCGATATTCCATAAGGACAAAGGAATACGCTGAATTCCGTTTTTATAGCTTTGTTCTATTTCTTCTTTATTGCCGCCAAACATATCAGTTTTATTGAGCATATCTTTGACATTGCCGCCGGCGCAGAAACTCTTTCCTTCTCCGGTCAGCACCATGACGCGAATTTCGCTGTTATTGTTTGCTAAATCGCATACACGCTCGATTTCTTCAACCATTGCTTCGTGAGACATCGCATTGTGAATATCAGGTCTATTCAACGAGACAAGCAAGACGTGCCCGTCTTGTTGAACGCGTAGCTCTTTAAAGGTTTGCATATTGTGCGAAAGGTCGATTAGGTTGGTCATGCTTGGCCCGTAATACAGTTTCTATGTGTCTTGCTCAATACGGAGAAATTCTTGTTTGAGGTCGACTAGTTTGCTGGCATCACTTAGCTTTGGCAGTGCTGACAGTGAGTGGTCGGTTTGTAGCAGTAAGGCTTCATTCTTGTCGACAAGTATATTTAACATCTCATGTTCTTGAGCCTTAACCTGATACATGTTCTGCATGGTCGCGACATTGCTTTGGAAGGTTGATAAGACCTCTGCCGAGTCACGATATAAAGCATTATTGCTAAGTGCACTTTCAAGGCGAGTAGCATTTTCCAGGAGGGTTTCTGTATGTTCTAGATTTTGTTTTAGTTCTTGTCGAAGTCGATCAAGGCGTGCTTGATCTTGAGCGAGTTGGTCCTGATTTTCGTCGAGCAGCAAGCGATGAATAACTACAGTTACGCCGTTCACAAATTGTTCGAGGATTTTATCTTTAAAAGGAAGGTCGTCGACGATGCTACTGCGACTTTTGACGATCTTGAAAATCTCGCCTTCAAGCATTCCCACTAGGCAGCCAATATCGTAGGCTTTTTCTGGTAGATCTTCCCTTTGCGTAATTGAAAGGTTGTCTTTGGCGACAACTGTCATCAGATTGAGTATGCACTTGGCTTGCATAGATCGAGCTTCGATTAGATCCACGATGGCTCCTTAAGTAAAGAGTAATGCGAGACGAGATAAAAATAAGAGTCTAGCTGAAACCCTCAAACTTATGAATAACTAATAGGTAGCATTTGTGATATGGAAGATTATACATCGGTAACATAAGCTGCCATGACGGACGAACTTGTTATGTTTTGCTTAGACTCCCTCATTAGCGATAAGGTCATCGCCATCTAAAAGAGGTTGATTGAGTTGATGAGTAATACAGCCGAGAATATGTTGATAAAGATCATAAGCGGGGCTGTTATCCAGAATACCGGATTCACTGGAGAGCCAGAATAAGTCTTCACTATCGCTGTTCAGCTTGTTCGTGGTCTGCTCTAGCTGGAGGCCGCGAGCTCGTAAGCGTTTGAATTCGTTGCAGGGGAGCGAAAGTAAAATTCGGTCATCGAAGCGTAAACGTGCAAGAGAGAAGGCTGCCAGATACATTGCTTCTGAAAAACTGTACTTTTTGGCTTCGGTGTCGCAATACTCGGGGTTGATGCTAAGTCGAGATATTTCGCACAAAGATAAATGGCATCCAGAGGAAAATACCTGATCGATAAACCCTAGTGAGCAGGAGTTTGCCCTTTGGCAGGGCAAGGTGGGTTGCGCTGATAAGCTTTCAACTGAGTGGCTGATACGTATGCAGGCAATATATTGTCTGCTGCTATTCTCTTGAAGGAGCAGGTGTGTCGAGTTGTGGTCATATTGGTCAATGACCTGCTCAACATGAGTGAGTCC
>NZ_LWGA01001024.1:0-868 GCF_001635235.1 Oleiphilus sp. HI0117
TCTCAAGATTAGGTATACGTTCCATTATGTCTGTCTTTGTAATGTGATCCTGGTAAGCCAGTCTTGTCACGCCGCGTAAGACCGTAAACACGTCGTTTACGGTCTTAACTTTCATTTCCAGGTTTTGTGTTAAATGTTTTCTGAAATTTGTAATATCAGTCGTTCGTAGTGATCGTATCGTTTTATCACCGAAATATGCCTTTACATGTTTCGCTTTGGCTTCATAGCCTTCGATTGTCGACTTAGCGCGGTTTTCTGATTTCAATTCCAGCCACATCTCAACACCTCTTGAAATGGTTAGGTCAATATCATTACTAACCGAACCCGAATATTTAAGCGCGTTCTGAGAGTTCGGAAAATGTGCTTGATAATCGAAACTGCCAGACTTTATTTCGTTCAAAATCACCGCTCTTTTGTTAGCGGCATAGTTAAGCGAATTCTGATTAATTTTGAGAATGCCGGTAATGGGCTCCCTCATTCTTTTTCCATCTAACTGGAATGCAATCCGGATGTTATTTCCATGAATTTCGACGCCCTTAGGAATTTTGAACTCAGTTTTCTTGCTCACAGTTTTCCCTCCATCCAATCGTCAATCGCTACTGGGTTATAAACTATGCGGTTAGCAGGGTTCCGGATAAAATGCTTGCCCTCCAACCAAAATGCACAGCGGTACTTCTTTAACTGATCGTTTGTAAATCCATGAGTAGCCTCGAGTATTTTCTGGTGAACCCAGCGCCCATATTGAATCGATATGTTTGTTTCTCTATTCATTGCATTAGTTACCTGTTTAAGTGATTTGAGGCTCTACTTTAAGCGTGTTTTCCGCGCACCACCGGTGCGTACGGCGTGTATTTTTAACGTACCGCGC
>NZ_LWGA01001025.1:0-1860 GCF_001635235.1 Oleiphilus sp. HI0117
TATCACTGTTCATTTTTTTGATGTTTTCTAGCAAGGATCTTGATGAGGTGGATAGGGTATGGCATGTCGACTTGGCTTCATTCAGAATCTCTCCTAAGCGCTGTGAGTTCTTTTCGGCCGAAATTACCAGACTACTTGTCTCTTCATTTGCTTGGATTGCTTCAGCTAGTGATTCTTGCCTTATGCGAAAAGCATAGCTCTGGCCAAGCCATATAATGATCATTGGCAATAAGTAGCCGGAATAGGTGTCTATAAGCTTCTGGCTTTCACTGAAAGGATAGTTGTTCCATACCACACCGCTGCGATCGAAGTACACCAATAAGCCAATGCTAGTGAATGAGGTGCAAAACCAAAATAGTCCAGACTTTCTGTTGGCTAATAGATAGGCAATACAAACCAGGGTCGGAATCCAAAATATATGTGAAGAATGTAAGCCGCCAAGGCTGTAGATCATATTGAAGCCATGAGGGAAGGCCCCAACCATTAGCATGTTAGCAACTACGTTTGGAGAGCACTTGAGTCTCACAAGGGTGCTTGAAATAAGCGACATGAGAAGCCCAATCGAAGATGATACTACAAGCGCGGTATAGTCGGCCTTAGTCCATTTAATAATGCTGTAAATCATTACCAGGTTGGTAAAGAACTGGAAGTAAAGTAATAAGCGATAGCGAACCTGAAGCTCTTTGCTTATTGAGTGGGGCTTAGGCCAAAAGAACTGGATGTAATGTTTCAACGGGTCAAGCATGTATTTTGCAATCCAAGGCGGTTAAAGGTACTAATAATAATACTATAGACCTAAAACAGTAGTAAGTCACCTTGGCCAACGCTCGCGTTTGGACGAACGAAAAATAATGAAAAAAATATTGGACAGTTAGTATTTAACTGCACATAATACTGATTATGTATACAGTATAAATTACTGGTCGTAATATTTAGTTATGGCCTGCAAAGAGTTATTAGTTAGGGGATATTTAAATGGAAGACAACAAAAAGAAAGCTTTAGGTGCTGCACTTTCTCAGATAGAGCGTCAGTTTGGTAAGGGTGCAATAATGAAGATGGGCGACCAGCCCAGAGAGGCGATCCCCTCTGTATCAACTGGCTCTCTAGGCCTGGATATTGCTTTGGGAATTGGTGGTCTTCCTTATGGTCGTATTGTTGAAATTTATGGCCCCGAAAGTTCTGGTAAAACAACACTTACATTGCAGGTTATTGCAGAGGCGCAAAAGCAAGGTAAAACCTGTGCGTTTGTTGATGCTGAACATGCTTTGGATCCAATTTACGCAGAGAAGTTAGGCGTCAACGTTGATGAGCTTTTGGTTTCTCAGCCAGATACCGGAGAGCAGGCATTAGAGATCGCCGATATGCTTGTACGCTCAGGTGCTGTTGATGTATTAATTATTGACTCAGTTGCTGCCTTAACGCCAAAAGCTGAAATCGAAGGGGATATGGGTGATAGTCATATGGGCTTGCAGGCGAGACTTATGTCGCAGGCACTTCGTAAGATTACGGGTAATATTAAAAATGCTAATTGCTTGTGTATTTTCATCAACCAAATTCGTATGAAGATCGGCGTAATGTTTGGCAACCCTGAGACAACAACCGGTGGTAACGCCTTAAAATTCTATTCATCGGTACGTTTGGATATTCGTCGTACCGGCGCGGTAAAACAGGGCGACGAAATTATTGGTAACGAAACGCGAGTTAAGGTTGTAAAAAACAAGGTTTCACCACCATTCAAACAGGCAGAGTTCCAGATCCTTTACGGCAAGGGTATATACCGCATGGGGGAAATCATAGATCTCGGTGTTAAGGAAGGCTTGGTAGATAAGGCTGGCGCATGGTACAGCTACAACGGCGAC
>NZ_LWGA01001026.1:0-4257 GCF_001635235.1 Oleiphilus sp. HI0117
GAATATTAAGTTACTTAGCTAAGTCATTCATCTTCTATCTTATTCGCTCAGAATATAAGCAAATTAAACGTTACCGCAAAATACACCAGTGTTACCCTAAGAAACACTCTTATTAAAACAGATCACACACTTTTTGTGTTCTCTTTCTCATTATTTGCGCCCAAGCGGGAAAGCAGCAATACAATTAAAGCTGAACCAATGGCACAAATCACTGCAAGCACTAGATAGGAAGACTCTTGCGTTAAGGCTACATACTTATCCGGAGAAATATTAGCCTCTAACAAAGGTACTAATTCACCATGACGGTTTTCGCGATAGCTTAAAACCTGCTTCCAAGGCCAAACCTTGTTCAAGGCACCAATCATAAAGCCTGTTAAAACAGCCAAAGTCAGTTTTCTATAACGTGAAAATGTCCAAACAAGTAGTTTGGCAATGGACAAAATACCAATACCACACCCCAGCACAAAGACACTTAATACGGCGAGATCAAAGTCCTTCACCGCCCCAAGAATATAAGCATAGGTGCCCAGAATCAGTAAGATAAAGCTTCCGGAGAT
The DNA here is from genome assembly GCF_001635235.1 of Oleiphilus sp. HI0117. Classification (NCBI taxonomy): domain Bacteria; kingdom Pseudomonadati; phylum Pseudomonadota; class Gammaproteobacteria; order Oceanospirillales; family Oleiphilaceae; genus Oleiphilus; species Oleiphilus sp. HI0117. Next base: position 558 of record NZ_LWGA01001026.1, read on the forward strand.
ACCTGGTAGCACCATAGCGCAAATCGCAAGCACACCCGATAGAAAGGCGTTAAAGAGTGTTTGATCAATACTCGCTGGAGACATTGAGGTTAAGCCCCAGGCAAATACGGCTCCCAATAGCATTGCGATAACCAAGCCAACGCTCCACTCCCTTACTTCACGACCCACTATGTATACAGACGCCAAGATGAGACCAAAAAAGCCGGCCCAAAGAGGAATAGGAAAGTTAGCCAGCAGAAAAGTAATCACCTTCGCCAAGGATATTGCGCTTGTCACAATGCCAACAAACAGAGTAAGAAGAAAACTGGCGTCTGCCTTTTCCCAGACTCCTTTTAAGCTTCTATTTTTTAATGCTAGTAACAAAGTAGGAAGAATTGAATTTAAGGCTTGTAGCAGGCGCTCATAAATACCCGTAATAAAAGCAATAGTGCCACCACTAACACCCGGCACAATATCAGCGGCACCCATCAACACTCCCTTTATAAAAACCCATCCATCTATTTTCACATCTACCTCTTTATGGTGCCGTTTTGTATCTTAAATTTATTAGCGAATCGTTCCTGGAAGAAAGGGTACGAACATCGCAGGCTCAATTATCTTTTGTTCATAACTTGAGCCTTTTCTTGTGACAATAGTTAAGCTTTGTTGAGCATCTCCCAAAGGCAAAATCATCCGCCCGCCCTCTTTTAACTGACGAACCAGCTCCAATGGAATTTCTGTGGGCGCCGCCGTCATAATCACTGCGTCATACAAACCACGCTCCGGCCAGCCTATCCCGCCATCGGCATGACGAGTACTGATATTATTCAAGCCTAGCAGCTTAAAGCGTTGAACCGCTTTTTCTAACAGAGGATTAATTCTCTCAACACTATAGACCTCACCCACCAACTGAGCCAAGACCGCCGCCTGATACCCAGAGCCGGTGCCAAGTTCAAGAACTCTACGCGGCGCCGTTTGCAGCAACAACTCAGTCATTCTCGCAACAATATAAGGTTGGGAAATAGTTTGGTTGTGCCCAATCGGTAAAGCTGTATCTTCATAAGCCCGATGAGATAGCGCCTCATCGAGGAATATATGCCGCGGCGTATCCAGCATGACTGCCAATACATCCTCGTTGGTAATCCCCTCATCCCTGAGCCGCTGAATGAGTCGCATCCGGGTACGGCGCGAGGTCATTCCTATTCCTTCGAGATCAAGTGTCTGACTCACGATATTCAATCCTCTAAACAATCTTTTACTTGTGATATCAGCTCATGACGAGTCATATCAACTTGAAGCGGCGTTACTGAAACATAACCGTTCTTTACCGCGTCAAAATCTGTACCTTCTCCGGCATCGTCTCCCTCGCCTGCAAGCGATATCCAATATCGCTGTCGACCTCGTGGGTCTGACACTTCCTCTGGGGGAAGCCCTTTTGCCCGATGCCCCAAACGCGTGACTTTAATTCCCTTAAGCTGCTCATAAGGCACATCCGGCACATTGACATTCAAAATGGTTCTTTCAGGCACTTCCAAATCTTTAGAGCGAACCAATAAATCGAGTACCACTTTTGCTGCAGTTTGATAATGAAACTGACCCTGGTTCACTAGGGAAACAGCGATAGCGGGCTGCTTTAAAAACCGCCCTTCAATCGCTGCAGCGACTGTCCCCGAATATAACACGTCATCGCCAAGGTTTTCATGAGAGTTAATACCTGAGACCACACGCTCAAAGTCAAGATCAAAAAGTGATGAGACCCCTAGGTGAACACTATCGGTCGGCGTACCATCAATACAGTAATGGCCATTTGCAGTTTCCATTACACGCAAAGGGCGACTCAAAGTCAGTGAACTGCTTGCGCCACTATGATCACGATCCGGTGCAACCACCTTCACCTCGAACTTGGAAGATAGAACCTCCGAGAGTACCTGTATACCTTCAGCATTAATACCGTCATCATTGGATATCAGTAAACTCATCGTGTGCTCCGCATGCCTTGATTACCCTCTCCCAAGCCTTGAGACAAGTTAAACACTTCGGCAAGCAATGAAGTAGCAAAGACTCCCGTAGGTAATTGAAACTCTAGTTCAAGCTCAGCCTCTCCCATTGACCAAGACATCGCCTCAGGGACAACAAGGTATGGCCTCCGCTCTAAACGCAATCGATTTTGATGTATTCCTTTTTTAAAGGCAGGGTGCGCCTCTAGAATTTCTTTCTCTGGCTCAGTCAGTTCGTTACTTCCTGGCGTTTCGTCTCCGTATAGTGGGCCGCTTAGATCAGCGCTCAAGTCATCCCCACTTTCTATCAAGCTTGCTAGATTCAAGTTGTATAAGTACGAACGAGCTGCCGATAAATAGAAAGAACGCTGGCTTTTAGATGCTTTAATCTTACCTTCAAAATATTGTACGCCACGATCCAGATTCGCACCGTCAAAGCCGAATCGTTGAGGACCGAAGTAATTTGGAAAACCTTTATCTCTGACTTGTAGCAAAAGAGCTTCCACATTAGCCATATTGTCAATATTTCTCACCACCAACCTAAAGAAGTTGGCACTATGCTCGCCGCGTCTTAACTTCTTATTATGCCGTTGATAACTGAGTACTTTTACGCCTTCACATTCAAATTCGTTCCAATTAGGCTCAGGCTTATTCCCTAAATAAACACTAAACCATTGCCGGGTAAGCGCCCAACGATCCTTTAAACCTGACAGCCCGACATCCACTTTTTTGACGTGGGAGAAACGCGCTAACTGACCCGCCACATACTCAGTATTCTGACCATTTTTTTCCAGCCATAACCAAACGTGCTCCCCCTCACCACTTAGCTCAGGATTCATGACCTCTTCAACAAAGAAGTCTTCTTCTTTTGTCTTAATGACACCGGCAGGCCGCGGTAAGTCAGCGATACATGGAAAAACCAGATTGAACTGTGATTCTGGTAATGACCTTACTTCACTCACACGCTTCTCCTTTCACTTTCGCAGCTAGGTTTAGGCACTAACAATACACTTGCCTGACAAGCAACTCCTTCCTCACGCCCTGCAAAACCAAGGCGCTCTGTAGTCGTTGCTTTAACACTCACCAGCTCAGGAGAAACCTGTAAGTCCTGAGCAATATTTTCCTGCATCTTTCCTATATGCGGCGCCATCTTAGGAGCTTGAGCAATAATAACGCTATCGATATTGGAAACTACAAAACCTTTTTCTGAAATCAAGTGGTTTACTGCAGACAACAGTTCTCGACTATTTGCCCCTTTCCACTTTTCATCAGTATCAGGAAAGCGCTTACCGATATCACCTAAGGCCAAAGCACCTAACATTGCATCCATAATCGCGTGAATCAGCACATCCCCGTCGGAATGCGCAATAAAAGATTTGTGATGGGGAATTTTGACGCCTCCCAGGATAATTTCTTCACCCTCGCAAAATGCGTGCACGTCATAACCGTTCCCGATTCTCGGAAAGCTATTCATTTTTTCACCTCGTCCCAGCTGCGTCCGCGCAGCCAAGGTATCTGCAGCCAAACGTAAATCGTGCGGCCGCGTAATTTTGATATTGTCATCTGAGCCTTCAACTAGGCAGGGCGCCCCACCCATATGCTCTATTGCTGACGACTCATCGGTCACCGTCAGCCCAAGCCGCTGACATTCACTTAGGGCATGGCGCAGCTCGGCAAAACGAAAGACTTGTGGTGTAAATGCTCGCCAAAGTTTGTCCCGATCC
>NZ_LWGA01001027.1:0-2672 GCF_001635235.1 Oleiphilus sp. HI0117
CTTCAGAATGCGCTTCTTCAGCTATATCACCCGTTAAGGCAATAACCTTACTGCCTAGGGTTTCACAATCCTGCTTTGTCAGTGTTAAGCCTTCTTCGTTGAAGTCAGCTAGCACTAAGTTCGCTCCGCGCTTGGCTAACTCTTCGGCTAGGCTTTTACCAAAGCCACTGGCAGCGCCGGTAATCAATGCTACCTTTTCTGAAAAATCTAGTAGGTTATCCATAGTTTATCTCTGAATTAATAGGTATTACTAAAACTAAAAAATGAATTCACCACAGATAACACCGAGCGCTTTGCTTCACAGAGAAGACAAAAAAAAGTACATATTATTATACAAATATTTTCTCGGTGTAGGCCTCAGGCTGCTCTGTGATCTCGGTGATTACATTTTTTAATTTAGATCGTTAGTCCACCATCAACGACAATACACTCGCCGTTGGTGTAGGAGCTTGCATCAGATACGAGGTAAAGTACCGTACCTGCCATTTCTTCTGGCTCTGCATGACGATGCATAGGAATCATCTGCATTGCGGCTTTGTGCATTTTCTCATTAGCAAATAACGCCCCGGCAAACTTGGTTTTAGTCAGGCCAGGCAAAATAGCATTACAACGGATACCCAGCGGTGCACATTCCTTCGCGAAGGCTTTAGTCATATTGATAACCGCCGCTTTGGTAATAGAATAAATCCCCTGCATCATGCCGGGCTGTAAGCCATTAACTGAAGCAGTATTGACGATGGCACCACCGCCATTTTTCTTCATCAATTTGCCTGCAGCGACTGACATAAAAAAGTAACCACGGATATTTACATCAACAGTTTTATCATAGGCCGCTAGGTCTGTATCAAGAATATGGCCAAAGTATGGGTTGGCTGCTGCATTGTTAACTAGAATATCGAGCTTGCCGTGCTTGCTTTCGATATGAGCAAAGCATGATTCAATCTGCCCCATATCACCGACATGGCATGCTAAGGCTTCAGCGGAACCACCCGCCTCAGTAATCGCATCGGCAACCAACTGGCAGTCATCTACCTTGCGGCTTGAAACAATAACGTGTGCGCCCTGCTCTGCTAATAGCTTCGCAATCGCTTCACCGATACCACGACTTGCGCCCGTTACCAGTGCAACTTTTCCTGTTAGATCAAATAAATTTGTAGCCATGTTTTTACCTATTAGTTCTAGAAAATATTTAAACACTAAGCACTTAAACCACCGAGAATACAGAGCGCTTCGCGTCACAGAGAAAAGATAAACACTCAACCTAAGTTCTAATACCTTCTCTGTGGAGGCCGCAGGCCGCTCGGTGTGCTCTGTGGTGGAATCAATCGAGTCTGACCCCTTTGATTAACCATATTACTCCGCTACCACAACAACCTTACCTTTAACCTCTCGGTTAAAGACTTTGGCTAATGCCTCTTTTGTGTTTGCTAAAGTAAAGACTTCATCGGTGACAACCGATACTTTGCCATCTTTATGCCAGGCAAAAAGCTCCTGCATATTTTGCAGGAAGACCATAGGTTCATGCATGACGAAGCTGCCCCAAAATACACCTATCACACTGTATTCTTTCACCAAGGCGAGATTAACTGGTAGCTTGGGAATGGTGCCTGATGCAAAGCCGATGACAAGCAAACGACCATTGCGAGCCATCGCTCTTGTGCAAGCATCAAATGCCTCGCCACCAACCGGATCGTAAACGACATCTACGCCCTTGCCTTTTGTCAGATCTTTTAGCGCTTGCTTGAGATCTTGTTCCTTATAGTTAACCAGCTCATCGGCACCTTGTTCCTTGGCGATTTCTAGCTTATCTTGAGAGGAACACACTGCAATAACCTTGGCCCCCATCGCCTTGCCGATTTGCACGGCAGCTAAGCCTGTTCCGCCTGCTGCACCCAGCACGACTAGCGTTTCACCTGACTTCAATCGAGCGCGTTGCTTTAAGGCATGATGAGCCGTGCCATGAGCACACATGATATTGGCGGCATCAATATCATTCATCTCATCGGGAATAGGCATGACTAACTTTGAATTAACAACCGCCTGCTCAGCAAAGCCTCCATATTTTTGGCTGCTACAGATTAGTCGCTGGCCAACCTTCAAGTGCTTAACCCCTTCGCCAAGCGATTCCACCTCGCCACAAAATTCCATACCGGGTATAAAGGGGCGCTCAGGTTGAACTTGATACAAGCCTTGCACTAAAAGGCCATCAGGGAAGTTAACGCCTGTCGCTTTAACGTTAATACGAACTTCGCCTTTAGCCGGCTCAGGCGCTTCGACGTCTTTAAATACCAAGGTATCTATAGGACCAAACTCTTCACATACGATTGCTTTCATTTATATTTCCTAATTTTGGAAAATCTATTTGTAGGCAGAGGGGTCAACCCCGTGCTAGTCCGCTAGCGAGCCATGTAAGGCTCTGCCTACATTAGCTTTCTTCTTTAATCACGGCCAACGCGCCCATTGCCAGAAGTGGCACATAAGCTCCGACTTTACCGGCCTGTTTACTGGAAGCGTTTCCGTCTAATGCTCGTTTCGCGACGCCTTGTGCGATCGCGGCTAAACGGAAGAAGCTAAAGGCTAGATAGAATGCCCAGTGATCAATCTTGTCGATTCCCATACGTTTGCAATATCGTGCAACATATTCTTTTTCAGTTGGAATACCTAGGCTTGTG
>NZ_LWGA01001028.1:0-2587 GCF_001635235.1 Oleiphilus sp. HI0117
ATCAGGGAATAGGGTGGGCGTTAAAACAAAACTAACGCTTGATCACCTCATGGCTTCTTCTGCTATCCCGACCATATTTCCACCAGTCAAGATACATAGAGAGTACTTTGGCGATGGTGTTGCTCGTAATATGGCACCGCTTAGCCCTGCAGTTCACCTTGGTGCGAATCGAATTTTGGTTATTGGTGTTAGCGCGAACCTCACCAATCGTCATATTCGCAAGGAAAGTAAAAAAGAGCCAAAGCGACCCTCTATCTTAGAGCATGTTATAAACGGAATGTTTATTGATGTTGTAGAAAAGGACGTTGAAAAGGTCGCTGTCATCAACAGCCTTTTAAAAAGAGTTGAGGACCCAGAAGCAGTCGCCAACGATTTGGGATTAAGGTTTATTGATACCTTGGTGATAAACCCAAGCGAACCAATTGATGAAATTGCAATTAAACATGTTTCCAAACTACCCGGACCTATTAAACAGTTTTTTGGTCTAAACAAGGAACCAATTGAAGGCGGCGTGAGCCTGGCTAGCTATCTTTTGTTTGAAGGGGAGTTTATGCGAGAGCTCATAGCTCTCGGATACAAGGACGCTCAAGCTAAGTCCAAGGAGCTTGAAAGTTTCTTTAACGCAGATATGAAAAACAGCTAACCAAATTTAACAACTCCTCTCTGAAAATGGTAAGCAATTGTATTTACAAGAAAATATTAATATTGCCAAAATTTAAATCTATTTTTGTGACTAGCAGTCAATTTTGATGTCTCTTTTCGAACATGTCTTTGTTATTATTCGCACCATAATAACGATAAGAAAAGAACGTTCTTACACATCAAACAATTAATGAGGATTAAGGAAACATTATGACATTTCGTCGAATTATACTTGCGCTAGTAATGCTGTCGACTGCTGCCACAGCTTCTGCACTTGAAAAGAAAAAGTTCTGTATGTACGACCCGGTTGGAAAAAACGGTCCTGCAATGACATTCTTCGCTGACTTGAAAGCAAAAGCTATTCCTTGGGGTCTAGATATCCATTTGGAAGCTTTTACCGATGAAAAAGTTGCCTCTAATGATTTTAAAGCCGGTATGTGTGATGGTGTATTTCTTACCTCTATATTGAGTAGCCCATACGTTCCATTTGGTGGTACCTTGGATGCAATTGGTGGCATCAACAACGAGAAGCAGCTTGGTATCGTTCTAAAGGCCTTGACTAACCCGAAAGTTGGCAAGCTACTTACGAATGGTAATTACGAGATGGTTGGTACTTTGCCTGTTGGTTCTGTTTACCTATTCGTAAGAGACAGAAATATTGACTCAGTTGAAGAATTTAGCGGCAAAAAGATCTCGGTTCTTAACGAAGATCCACAAAGTTTGAAGCTTGCTAACCTAGTTGGTGCGTCTCCGGTCGGCACTTCTTTGACCACTTTCTCGGGCCAGTTCAATAACGGTAATATCGACATTCTACCAATGGTCGCGCTTGGTTATAACGTATTTGAGTTATATCACGGTCTCGGCGAGAACGGCGGTATTATCGACGAAAAACTCCTTTACGGCATGATGCAGCTTGTTACTCACAAGGACCGCTTTGCAGACGACTTTGGTCAAAAGATGCGTGAGTACATTCTTTCTCGTATTCCTGACATTAATAAAATGGTTAAGGATGCTGAAGCGGAAATCCCAGCGAAGTATTGGATCAAAACAGATGCTAAAACTAAGGAAGAAATTACTAAGTTTAAGCGTGAAATCCGTATGGCTCTAAAAGCAGAGGGTAACCACCACCCTAAAGCTTTAAAAATGCTTTGGAAAATCCGTTGTTCTGAAAATCCAACTGCTGCCGAGTGTGGTACACCAGAGTAATTTGCTAACTTAGCTTTTACTTTCTAAAGCCCGGCCGTTGCCGGGCTTTTTATTGTCTGCGATTAATCCATTGGTAGGAATGTGTATTACACTATTCATGACTAGCGGTCACAAATATAGATCTATATTATTAGCAAAATAAGATAAAAACCAAAAACCGAGGTTCTCATGTCACGCACTACACACCCAAGTCTAAGTTTTGCTACGCCATATCAACAAGGTAATGTAAACGTTAAAAATCGATTCTTTAAGTCTGCAATGAGCGAACAACTGGGAGACAAACAGCACAATCCGGGCAAGCGACTTGCTAAGTTATATCGTACCTGGTCAGCTGGCGGTACTGGGTTACTTATCACAGGTAACGTCATGATTGACCGGGCAGCACTTGGCGAANCAAAAAACGTTGTTCTAGATAACGAAAGCGACCTCGAGAGCTTCATTCAATGGGCGGACGCTGCAAAGCAGAATGACACCAAAGTTTGGATGCAATTAAACCACCCAGGTAAGCAATCGCCAACGTTTTTAACAAAGCAGCCAGTCGCCCCCTCTGCTATTCCTTTAGGTGGGGGGCTTGAAAACACCTTTGCCACCCCTCGTGCGCTCGAAGAAAGCGAAATTTTAGAAATAATCGAAAAGTTTGCGACCGCCGCAAAACTTGCCAAACAAACAGGCTTCGATGGTGTACAAATTCATGGCGCTCACGGTTATTTGGTTAGCCAGTTTTTATCTCCACACCACA
>NZ_LWGA01001029.1:0-2446 GCF_001635235.1 Oleiphilus sp. HI0117
AAACCGGAGCGTTGACGATTAAACTTTACGATAAATTATCTGTCGTTATTAAGCGCCTATATTCAAAGTATCTTGATAGACGTGATCTGCGCCTTGATCAAAAGCTTAAGCGCGACGCTGAAGCCTCTCAAATCGCAGAGCAAGTTAAAGAAAGAGAAATTCATATTAACGATCGTCGCCCTGTTAACGATGTTTCACCGGAGCGTGCCGAAAAAGATTCAAGTACAGGGTCCGTTTCTTTGCTTAAAGGAAAACTCACTGCTTTAAAAGAAAAGCTTTCTAAGAAAACCGATACGGGTGAAGCCACTAAGCGAAGTGAGCCTTATATTGATGATAAGGGCCGTGCCTCACCTAAGACTTCAAAAGGCAAACAACCATATTCTCCAGTAGATTCCGAGCTTGAACAGTCGCCGCCTATTCAGGTCAAAGCGGGTACCAAGGCGCAAGGCAAAGCAGATGATGTTGAGGTTGCAAGTGATGCGTCTAGCGAAACGAAGTCTGGAATTAAAATCTCACCTTTTGTTAAGAAGAGCAAAGCAAGTAAGCGCTTGGAAGATGAAAAGCAGGGGAGTTTGTTTATTGCTTCAGAGGGTCCTTTACCGTCTATATCTTTACTTGATCCTGCAGAAACTAATAAAAAACTCGGCTTCTCCAAAGAGATGCTCGAGCATATGTCTAGGCTACTTGAAGAGAAGCTGGGCGACTTTGGTGTCAAAGCGGAAGTTGTAGAGGTTAATCCCGGCCCGGTGATTACACGTTTTGAGATTCAGCCAGCCCCCGGTGTAAAAGTTAGTAAGATTTCTAATCTAGCGAAGGATCTGGCTCGTTCTTTGGCAGTACTTGCTGTCAGGGTGGTTGAAGTTATCCCTGGTAAGTCAGTAGTTGGTATCGAGATACCAAATGAGCACCGAGAGATTGTCCGCTTTAGCGAAGTTTTGCTATCTAAGGATTATGATGATGCAGAGTCACCGGTTACCCTGGCGTTAGGAAACGATATTGCAGGCGACCCGGTCGTTACAAACTTGGCGAAAATGCCGCACTTGCTGGTAGCCGGTACGACGGGTTCAGGTAAGTCGGTTGGTGTTAACAGTATGATTCTAAGTATGCTGTTTAAAGCACAACCTGATGAAGTGCGTTTTATCATGGTTGATCCAAAGATGTTGGAGCTTTCAATTTATGATGGTATACCGCACCTATTAACCCCAGTGGTAACCGATATGAAAGAGGCTGCGAATGCTCTGCGTTGGTGTGTTGCCGAAATGGAGCGCCGTTATAAGTTGATGGCTTCTTTGGGCGTTCGTAACATTGCAGGCTATAACCGAAAGGTTAAAGAAGCTATTGAGCGCGGCGAGCCCATGAAGGACCCTATCTGGGTGCCAGATTTACACCTAAGAAATGAAGAAAGTGACCGTCCGGATCTTGAGACTTTACCCTTTATAGTGGTAATTATTGATGAGTTTGCCGACATGATGATGATTGTTGGCAAGAAGGTCGAAGAGCTAATCGCGCGTATCGCACAAAAAGCAAGAGCCGCCGGTATCCACCTTATTCTCGCAACTCAGCGTCCCTCAGTTGACGTCATTACCGGTTTGATCAAAGCAAACGTTCCTACCCGTATATCCTTCCAGGTATCATCAAAGATCGACTCTAGAACCGTATTGGACCAGGGTGGAGCAGAGCAGCTCTTGGGTCACGGTGATATGCTATATATGCCACCAGGTAGTGGTGTGCCAATTCGTGTTCACGGTGCTTTTGTTGATGACCACGAAGTTCATAAGGTGGTTGAAGCATGGAAAGAACGCGGGCAACCTAATTATCTTGAAGAGGTTCTATCTGGTGGCGATAGCTCAGACCCCGCGGTAGCAGCCTTTGCAGAAGAAGGTGGTGGAGACAACGAACAAGATGCCTTGTTCGACCTGGCTGTAGCATTTGTTACGGAAACCAGAAGAGTATCTATCTCCTCAGTGCAGAGAAAGCTGAAGGTAGGCTATAACCGAGCTGCAAACCTGGTTGAAGCAATGGAGCAAGCTGGTGTTGTCAGTGCTGCCGGCCATAATGGATCTAGAGAAGTCCTCGCACCGCCTCCACCCAAGGACTAGAATCTATACTTTTCTGGTCGAGACAAGTTTTCTGAAGATATTCAGTAACCAGCGAATAGCTAAAAAGCCCCTTATCGAACTTACTATAGGGTAAGGGCTAATATTTGACCTTAGACCCAGATAGGATACAGTTATCTACTGTAACCCATGCTTTTCTAGGATCGCTTTTATTTCCCCCGACTCTTTGAGTTGTTTCAGACCATCGTTAAAATCATTGAGTTTTATTTGGTAGCCAGGCGAACTTCTTGAAAACATCAAGTATTGCGGATNTTTTTTTAGCGGTGGCTCAAGTGATTAGAGTTGATTTGCCATATNAGGAATTTGCGTTTTAATGATGTAATTTCCTA
>NZ_LWGA01001030.1:0-3000 GCF_001635235.1 Oleiphilus sp. HI0117
CCGCCGTTGGTGGATTAGCGGCAGCGTCTAATACGAACTATGAAGTGGTTCGAAGTGTTGCTTTGCGAGATTTGAAGCGCTTGGCAGCTGGTTTGCTTAATCAAATAGATGAACTCTATAGTCAGTCGAATGATGTTGGTGCTGGGGAGCGTATTAACTTACGAGAACAGTGTTTGCTAAGCCTTGGGCAGCTATACCTTCAGCAGGGAGACAATCAATCCGCTTTAGGTGTCTTACGCGAAATCAGAAAAGATAGTCTGTTATCTGACCAGGCACTTTTCGCTTATTCAGTTGCTGCGACTAACCTTGGTCAGCACGGCTTGGCGCTCGAAGCTTTAACGTTGTTGAAAGAGCGCCCACAATTTACGCCCTGGTTACAGCAAGTGCCTTATGCTTTGTCCTATCTGTACGAGCAAATGGGTGAAACAAAGCTTGCACTCCAAAGCTACCGAGTGGCTGTTGAGCATTATGAATCTTTACAAGAGCGTTTTGGCAGACAAGCACAAGAGGTCGATGAGTCGCGTTTGATTGCCGCCTTGAACCTTTCACGCCCCTTAGGTGATGCGAAGTTAGTGAATGATGCCTATGGCATGCTAAATGTTCAGCCTAATGACTATAGCTTTGCACACCTTCTGGCAACGGATGCGTTTCAGCGCCAGGTAAGTGAGCTGCATGAGCTGTATAAGTTAGAAGAATCTTTATCTCAATGGGCTAGCCAGCTGGACTCATTCGACACCATGATGGCAACGCGTATTGCGCTTCGTGAAGACAAAATACAGCAAACAAAGCAAGCGATGGAGAACCAGGACGCTGCACACTGGGAAGATGAGCAGGACAGGTTTGCTGCGGCGATTAATCATGCCAGCGAGACTGAAGACTTGCGATTCTTTATGAATGAGGAGCAGATTAAATATGCCAAGAAAATTGAGCAAGCCGAGTCATCGTTAGCACTTATTCCACATGATCATCGCAAGCGTAGCCGTTACGAACGGCGCTTGAATCGAGTTAAAGCCTATTACGATTGGTGGTTGAGTGAGTCCTTTAGTGACAATCGTTGGCAGGCGGTCAAACAACTTCGTGCACTCGATCGTGAAATGGCAGAATTTAATGAATATCAAGCTAAGTTACGTTCAAAACTGGAGTCTGATGGTGGCAATGAAGCGCTAGCAAAGAGAGTTTCTGAAGGAAGAGAGCAGCTAGCGCTAATTAGAACGGAGTTAGACCAGAGTCTTGCGCAAGCAAGAAATAAACTTGTTGCTTTGGCCAAACAGGATTACGAAAAGCAAATCGCTGAAGCGGGTGTTTATTTGAAGGCTTCGCGAGAGTCATTAGCCCGAATTTCAGACCAGGTTTATCATTCGGATTCTGCAGAGAAAACCAGCATGACGACAGAGGAGGCTAGCTTGTGAGTTTACTTAGAACAGCATGCTTGCTTACCTTGTTATTTGCTTTGTCAGGCTGCCAGCTATTTGACTCCAGAACCTATCCCTTATATGGGCCTGAAAGTATTGCTTCACTTCAGCCTGCTGTCTTGATGATTGATAGAGAGGCATCTTTAAGTCTTGAAATTTCAGAAGTTATCGAGAATTACACTCGTCTGCTACCTATGCTGAAAGACCCTGAAACGCAAATGAAGGTTCTGCATCGCTTAGCCGATCTTAAGCTTCAGAAAGGTGAATTATTAATGGCAGAGCAGGCTGTTGATGAGCTGGATATCGCTATCACTGCTTATTTAGGTCTGCTTGAAAAGTATCCAGACAGAGAAGATAACGATCACGTCTTATATCAATTGGCAAAGACCTATGAGTTGAAAGGTTTGCGTGATCAACACCTGAAGATACTGACACGAATTGCCGAGCAATACCCGGGCTCAAACTATTATGCCGAAGTACAATTTAGACGCGGAGAGATCCTGTTCACTGACGAACTGTATAGGCTGGCCGAGCAGGCATTTTCTGCCGTGATTCTGACTGAAGCGCCTAAAGAGGAAAGCCCCTTTTTGGCTAACGCCCACTACATGCAAGGCTGGAGTTTGTTCAAACAGGCAAAATACTCTTTAGCGCTGGTAAGCTACAGCCGCGTGTTAGATTTATTGTTAAGTCAGGACTCGGCTGATCAAGATAAAGCCTCGGCCTTGGTTGCGAATCAGCATCAAACTCTGGTCGAAGACTTAATGCGCGTTATGAGTTTGTCGTTTTCTTATTTGGGTGGGGCAGAAAGCTTGGGGGCTCTGTTTGCAGAAACGGGCCAGCGACATTATGAGCATGTTGTTTACTCCAGCTATGCAGACTTCCTGTTGAATAAAGAGCAGTTTAGTGACGCGGTGTTAGTTTATAAGAACTATATTGCCAGGCAGCCACTGAGTTTGTGGTCGCCAAAATATCAAATGCAGATCATCACTGTGCTGGTTCACGCAGGCTTTAAGAAAGATATCTACCCCGAGAAAGTGCGATTTGTTGAGACTTATGGCTTAGGCAGTGAATTTTGGCAAACGCATGCTCCGAAGCCAGAGCCTGAAGGTGCTACCGACTCGCTGGGCTATACAAAAGAACAGCTGGAGCCACTGTTAAAAGAGTTAGCTGATCGCCATTACGTTAAAGCCGGCCAGTTACGCAAGGCTGCTAAGAAACGTTCTGCCAGCAAGCAAAAAACGCTCGATGAATATACGCTTTCTGCTCGATATAACCGTGCCTTTACCGAGACCTTTCCCAATCATTCAGACTTGCCAGAGCGCCTAGTATTATTGGCTGAGAGCGAGACACAACTGTCACATTTTCCAGAAGCGATCTCGGCTTTCGAAAGAGCTGGTTATGAGTTCTCAGAATTTTCTGGTCGTAGTGATGCGGCTTACGCTTCCGTGCTGCTCTATGATGATTACTTAAAGAGCATCAAAGCCTTGCCAAAAGATAAGCTGCCAACAGAGCAAGAGGCAAGGCAAGCTCTTCTGGAAAGCTTAAGTATTAAGCGGGAGCAGGCTCAAATGCGTTTTGTTGATATTCA
>NZ_LWGA01001031.1:0-20314 GCF_001635235.1 Oleiphilus sp. HI0117
AGAATTCCTTGATTGCTATTTTCACCAATGATAACTTTATCGTTATCCGCACGAATCACCACATTAAACCAGATGCTAGCACCCTCATGGACTTCGATATCGCCAATTAATGATGCGTTTGGCGCAACAAACGCTGCGTCACCAATAAATTTTGGTTTTTTGCTTCCCAAGGAGTAGATCATTTACCTTCACCGTCAAAAATTGTTATGTTCGCATCAAATGCAATATTCATCAGTTCAACAAGCACCACGGCAGACAAGCCCCAAATTTCATAACGCTCGCCCTGATGGTGGTAATCATAGCTTGGCACAGAGAATGCCAGACCTTTGTAGGTCATTCTATCACGACGCACGGGTTCTTCATTTAAAAAGAAACTCACCGGCACTTTGAAAATACTGTCTAGTTCATCTAGATTTGGCTTTAATTCTATCTCTGGCTCCACCAGGCCGACAAAAGGCGAAACACGAATACCGTGCAGGGATATCACCTGACTCAAAGGCCCTAGCAGCTCAACTTGTTCAGGGTGGACGCCAATCTCTTCATGACACTCTCGAAGTGCAGTATTAACAAGTGTTGTATCTTCCTCATCATACTTCCCCCCCGGAAAGGCTACCTGCCCTTTATGTGTATTCATATGTTGCGCCCGGCGCGTGAAAATAATCTGAGGCTCTGGTTCGCGGGTTAAGGGAACTAGAATACCTGCCTCGGGTAACTCTTCGACAATATTTTTTGGCTGATGCTGCTCGATTCGCGCTCTCAGTAAATTAATTATTTGCATTGGGGATTAGAGGTTCCAAAACTTAAGTGGCGAATAAGGAGCTCGTTGACAGATCTAGTAAAAAAGCTCACTCAGATAAAGATCTCAAGTTGTTTACTAAGCCAAACTTTAGCATACTGCCCCCTCAATAAAAATCACTGGTGAGAAACCTATGAAATTCTGCAGTCATTGTGGCGACGATGTTGAGAAAAAGATTCCTGAAGATGATAACCGACAGCGTTACGTCTGCTTAGGCTGTGAACATATCCATTACCAGAACCCTAATATTGTTGCCGGCACCATTCCCACTTGGGGCGATAAGGTATTATTATGCAAGCGCGCCATCGAACCCCGTTTAGGCTATTGGACTCTGCCAGCGGGTTTTATGGAAAACCAGGAAACGACAGAAGAAGCCGCTATGCGTGAGACCTGGGAAGAAGCAGAAGCGAAGGTAAACTTAAAAGGCTTATTTACTATGATCAGCGTCCCGCAGATTGATCAGGTACATATCTTTTTTCTCGCTGAACTCAAACAGGAGAGCTACGCTGCAGGTCAAGAAAGCCTAGAAGTAAAACTCTTCGACGAACAAGATATCCCCTGGGATGAAATCGCTTTCCCAACAGTTAAACGCAGTTTGAAGACGTTTTTCGAAGACCGAAAACGGGGCACTTACGGTGTGCATGTCAGTGATATTTTCCGCGAACCGCGTGAGATCCCTGAGCATGTTGCAGATTTACTTGATTAAGACCAAATACTTAAAGGCCGGGAGTTAAAAAAATGAAATACCTACATACTATGGTTCGTGTCAAGGACCTAGAAGCCTCTCTGGACTTCTATTGCAATAAACTAGGGCTCGTTGAGGTCAGTCGCAAAGACAGCGAGAAAGGCCGATTCACACTAGTATTTCTTGCGGCACCGGACGATGCTGATGAAGCGAGAATTATCAAAGCCCCTTGCCTGGAACTAACATACAATTGGGACACTGAAGACTACACCGGCGGTAGGAATTTCGGGCACCTGGCTTTTTCTGTCGACAATATCTATGAGCTATGTGAAAAACTACAGTCACAAGGATTAACGATCAACCGGCCTCCGAGAGACGGCTACATGGCCTTTATTCGTTCACCCGATGGCATATCAATCGAACTTCTACAAAAGGGCGATAACCTTGCACCTGAAGAGCCTTGGGTATCAATGACGAATACGGGGGAGTGGTAAAGAGTTTAAGGGCTGTAGGTCTTAATAATTTCTTTAACTCTTCCCTGCTGCTTCATCTTTCGCAAGTGATGATTAAATGCAGAGACAATTGCCTGATGATCAGCTAAAGACTTAACAATCGCCATGTGAAGCTCACGCTCAGTATAAGCGGGCTCTACAAATTTAAGCTGTTCGTTAAGCATCTTATTTTTCTGCATCAAGCGACTCAAAATCAAATGATCACCAATGCCGATATCTATCCGCCCCAGTGCCAGCATCTTTAACATGCTTAAGGCGTTTACCATTGGGGTTTTATTCAGCCCTGCAGCATTGTCGAAATTATGACCAAAACTCGCCCCCTTTCTTACTCCTATTTTTAAACCTTTTAGATCATCCAATTTCTGATATGAAATCACTTCGCTCTGATCAGAAATAAAGCTAATTTGATTAACATAGTAAGGGTCGGAATAAAGAAAATTGCTCGCTCTTTGCTCGTTAAACCATAAGCCGATCAATACATCAACCATGCCTTTTTCGGCTTCTGCTAATACTCTTCGCCAAGGCTTAATTGAGACTTCAACGGAGTAGCCTGCACGCTCGAAAGCTTCTATTACAATCTCTGTTGCCAATCCTTTGCGCGGCTGCTGTTCATACAGAAACGGCTCCCAAGGCGGGCCTGCCAAACGCAGAGTTTTCTTAGGCTCCACATTCGAGGCTCCTTCATCATTAAGGCCTTGACCTGCAAACACCCTCATACTGACAAGCAGCAACCCGCCAATCAGTATGAGTGCATTTCGAAGCACTGGTAGCATAAACAACAATACTCTGATCAGGACTTTAGCTGTTATCAGCTAGATAGAACCAGGTATCAAGCACCGAATCGGGATTTAGTGAAATACTATCGATATCCTGCTCCATTAACCAACGCGCTAAGTCAGGATGGTCTGAGGGGCCTTGCCCACAAATACCAACGTATTTGTTTGCTCGCTTGCAAGCGCTAATAGCATTTTCCAGTAGTGCTTTAATCGCCTCGTTACGTTCATCAAACAAGTGAGCAATGATTCCAGAATCTCTATCGATACCGAGTGTTAACTGAGTTAAATCATTGGAACCAATTGAGAAACCATCGAAGTGCTCCAGGAACTGATCTGCCAAAATAGCATTTGCAGGCAGCTCACACATCATAATGACTTTCAGGTCGTTCTCACCACGCTTTAGGCCTTTCTCGGCCAGTAATTCTACCACGTGCTTGGCCTCGCCAACTGTTCTGACAAAAGGCACCATAACTTCAACATTGGTCAGGCCCATTACATCGCGTACACGCTTAAGCGCTTCACATTCTAAATAGAAACAGTCACGGAAGGTTTCAGAAATATAGCGCGATGCACCACGGAAGCCGAGCATCGGGTTTTCTTCGTCTGGTTCATATAATGTGCCACCGATAAGGTTGGCGTATTCGTTAGACTTAAAGTCTGACAAACGAACAATCACACGTTTTGGGTAGAACGCCGCAGCCAGTGTCGAAATACCTTCAACCAGCTTATCGATATAGAAATCAACCGGAGAGGCATATCCACTGATACGCTGCTCGACTGTTTGCTTAAGGTCAGGCGGCAAGGTGTCAAAGTTCAGCAAGGCCTTAGGGTGCACACCAATCATTCGGTTGATAATAAACTCTAGACGAGCCAGACCAACACCTTCATTTGGCAGTGCCCTGAAGTCGAAAGCCCTATCAGGGTTTCCGACATTCATCATAATTTTCAAATCCATATCAGGCATCGAATCGACAGAGTTTTCTTTCAACTCAAAGTCGAGTAAGCCTTCATAGATAAATCCGGTATCACCTTCTGCACAAGAGACGGTTACTTCTTGCCCATCGCGCAATACATCACTGGCATCACCACAACCAACAACAGCAGGAATCCCGAGCTCACGCGCAATAATCGCAGCATGGCAAGTACGGCCACCACGATCTGTCACGATAGCTGAAGCACGCTTCATTACCGGCTCCCAATCCGGATCAGTCATGTCTGTAACGAGTACATCACCGTCCTGAACCTGATCCATGTCAGCAATATCATCAACGACTTTCACTGCGCCACTACCGATCTTGTGACCGATACTGCGCCCTTCTACGACAACGGTTCCGGTCTCTTTCATTAAGTAGCGTTCTAGAATAGCAGTACTAGAACGACTCTTAACCGTTTCAGGGCGCGCCTGAACAATATACAACTCACCGTCATCACCATCTTTTGCCCACTCGATATCCATCGGGCGATCATAGTGTTTCTCGATAATCAGCGCTTGCTTGGTCAGCTCATTGAGCTCTTCATCACTCAGTGAGAACTGTTTGCGCTGTGCCATATCAACCTTGACGGTTTCAACCAGTGAGTCACTATCATCCTGGCTATAGACCATCTTGATCGCTTTGCTACCCAAGTTACGCTTGAGAATTGCTGGGCGACCAGCTTCATAAGTGGGCTTATGTACATAAAATTCGTCTGGGTTCACTGCACCCTGCACGACAGTTTCACCCAAGCCATATGAGGAAGTGATAAACACCACATCTCTAAAGCCGGATTCGGTATCGAGGGTAAACATAACACCGGAGCTCGCCGTCTCACTGCGCACCATCTTTTGAATACCAGCGGACAATGCGACTTCACTATGCTCAAACTCATGGTGAACACGATAAGAGATCGCTCTATCGTTATAAAGCGAAGCAAAAACTTCTTTAACCAGAGCTTTAACTTGTTCGATTCCGGTAACATTCAAGAAGGTTTCTTGCTGACCAGCAAAAGAAGCCTCAGGCAAATCTTCGGCAGTGGCGGAAGAACGAACTGCAACGGCCAAGTTTTGATTTCCGTCTTGTAGCTTTTTGAAAGCATCTTCAAGCGCCCTATTGAGAGCCTCTTGAAACGGAGCCTCCATCACCCAGCCACGAATTTTGGCACCACTTTCTGCCAAGGCTGTAACGTCTTTTACATCGAGTGAAGCAAGCTCTGCATTGATACGCTCACTTAAGCCGTTCTCTGATAGAAAGTCCCAATATGCCTGAGCCGTTGTAGCAAAACCGCCCGGCACCCTTACCCCTACAGAAGATAGATGACTAATCATCTCGCCGAGTGAAGCATTCTTTCCCCCCACTCGATCAACATCGTTCATACCCAGTTCATCAAACCAAATAATGTAGTCCTGCAAGGCTTATTCTCCTGTACATTAGCGAAATACTGATAATTATGCGCTTTACTTAACGCGAGCAGGTGTGAATTGTAACACTTTATGCTAACTTATTTGAATCAATCCTCGGCTTCAAAATAAGGTTTTTTATGGGTAATCAGCGCACTGCTTTTTTCATTTCAGACGGCACAGGTATCACCTCAGAAGCGTTAGGCGTCAGTTTATTAACACGATTTGAAGAGCATGAATTCGAGAAAGTCACGCTTCCTTACGTTGATAGCATTGAAAAAGCCCTCGAAACGGTCGAGAAAATTAATGCTGCGGCGGAGTTAAATGGCGCGAAAGCTATTATTTTCGACACCATCGTTGATGATGGCATCAGAAAGATCATCAAAAAGAGTAATAGCTTGATGATTGATATTTTCGCCGCTTTTCTAGGGCCGCTGGAACAAGAGCTCGGCGTTCGCTCTTCTTATCAGGTAGGTAGAACACGCATTACTAAAAATACCCGCTATGACCAAAGAATAGAGGCTATTAACTACGCACTCGACAATGACGACGGTGCTCGCACCAAACTCTATGACCAAGCGGATGTGATATTGACCGGCGTATCGCGCAGTGGCAAAACCCCTACTTGTCTCTATCTTGCAATGCAGTACGGCATTAAGGCGGCCAACTATCCAATTACCGAAGAAGATATCGAAGACCAAAAGCTGCCCGCCTCTTTACGCCCCCATAGAAACAAGATTTTTGGCCTGACTATTGAGCCTGACAGGCTTGCCGCCATTCGCCATGAACGACGCGCTAACTCGCGTTACTCTTCAGCAAAGCAATGTAATTATGAAGTTGAAGAGGTTGAGCTAATGTATCGCAGAGAAAGGATTCCCTTTTTGAATACGACACATTACTCGGTTGAAGAAATTGCTACCCGCATCATGGTGCAATCGGGTATTGAGCGACGCTGCTAGCCATAACGCTAGCAGTACCTGTTTAGCACTTTTCTGCTTTTAGCGTTTAGAGTTCTTTAATCTCTAAACCCAGTCCTTCAAGCGCATCTCGCTGACTTTGCTGGCTAATCACCGCAACACTCGCTAAGCCTGGCTGCAGGTAAGTCTTGGCAACACGCTGCAGATCATCAATTGTGACCGACAAAACTTTCGCCCTAAATGCTTCGCGATGCTCCTGGGTTCGACCAAACAACAAGTTATGGTAATCACCCTTTGCTTCACCAGCCGGCGATCTTGGTTTATCGATTTGCGATACAACTCCCAAGATAGCCTGCTCTAACTCTTCTCCATCATGCTCCTCGATATGCAGCCAATCTAATGAAGCGTCGAAGTCATCAAGTGTTTCACTTAGACGAGGATCACGATAAGAGAAAAATCTGAAGGATGCCGAACCTGAGTCCTGCCCTGCACCACCGCCATAGGCACCACCTTGCTCTCTGATCGTCCTATGTAAATAGCCATTTCTTAAAAAGCCTCCCAATACAGACAAGGCTGGTGCATCATCATGACCGACAGCGACAGTAGGATAAGCCTTGGCACAGAAGTTGACTTGCGTGGACGTTAGCCAAGCTTCTTTTACGGTTTCACGTCTCTCTGTTAAAGAAAAATGACTATTCGCAGCAGGTTCAAAGTCTTTATAGGACTGATGAATAAAGCCTGCAATTTCATCAGAGACTTCCGACTCCGAGACCAGTAAGAACTGACGAGGCTGTGCTAAAACTGCCTTATGAATTCTTTCCAAACCTTCAGCCAAGCTGGATAAGGCTTTACTATCGATATCGCCACTTTCAGTTGATAGCGATTCATCTAAAGCCTTCAAGGCTTTAATGCCTTGCATTCCCCCTAGCTGATAAGCGAGGTAAGAGCCAGGGCTCATTCTGCTAGAGGCAACCCCCATCGCCAATGCATGACCGCTACTGGTTACACCTTGCTCACGACGCGCTCGCATCTGAGCCACCAGTTCGCGAAGACGTTCATGCTCATCGAAACGAACGTTGTCGAGCGTTTCCTTAAGCATCTCTGTCAAAGCAACGTAGTTTCGACTAAGCGCCTTCCCTGAAAATACCAATACTCCTTTGATATCTTGAACGTCGTCAATTTCGCCCTTAACGGAGCTGTACGCTCCCAGGCCACCAGTTAAAGCAGACTGCTTATTCTGCATTTCCAGGTAACTGCTCTCACCCGCACCTAGAGCGGTAACCACGGCAGTATAAATCGGCAAGAGTGCTTGCAAGTCTTCGCTAAGCTCAGGCATATCAATAATAATCTGCTGATAGACCAAGCCATTTGTGCCTTGGTGGTAACAAGTAATATTATCCGAAACTTTGGCTGGTTCGCCTTTGGGGAAGTGTAAATGCAGGGGCACGTCTGGAATGCCGACCTTAGGCAAGATCGATTCATCATCTTTCATGATCTGACGCTGCTTCAAGGCTTCCGCCTGATCTATGACCTTTTGCTTCTCTTCCTCGTTCAGATTCTGCTTAATTTCAGCTAGTTGCTTCGTTAGCAGAGCTGTTCTGACCTCATCGTAAGAAGTATCCGGACGAAGAGATAAAGTGACTCGGTGTGAGTTATCCAATAAGTGCTTTTTCACCAAAGATTTGAAATATTCAGGGTCTTTAACGCGCTCTCTTAACTTTTCAATCACCGGCTCAAGGTCTAGCAATGCGACCGGGTCGCCACCGTGCAACATCGAAGGCAATGCGCCGAGTATCAACTGCAAACCGTAAGGGTAACTGTCTCCCGCAATTTCTCGCTGACTTAACTCAAGCTGATGCAATACCGCATCCAAACGTTCTTTAGCAACACCTTCTTGGGCAACTTTCTCTAACACAGCGAAGATTTCTGCTTCTAGCTCTTCCTCTTTACCCGGTTCACTTCCCTCTAAACCACACGCAAAAGCCATTTCTCGGTTAGAGTCTTCCAAACCACACAAGGGTGATGGCGCATGCCCTAGCTTTGAAGCCTCTAATGCTCGCTGCAATGGTGCAGCACTGTTCTCAAACAACACATCAGCCAATAGATGTGCTTCGAGGTTTTGTTCCAAATCAAAGCTGTAACCTAACAACCATGAGACAACAATGTGCGTCTTATGTTCGGTCGGCTCATCTTTTTCAACGGGGTAATTTTCCTGAATCCGAATCGGTGCACAATAGCGTTGCTCATCGTTGATTCTGATTCGGTGATCTTCTTTAGAGAATCTGGATAAAGCGTAACCCTGAAAGTGACAATGGTGCTCATAAGCTGGAATATCGCCAAAGGTCAGAAACACAGCATTACTTGGATGATAGTGCTTTTTGTAAAAGCCTTTTAAGTCATCATAACTTAAACCGGTGATATGCTCAGGATCTCCACCACTATTAAAGTGATAGGTAGTAGTCGGATACAAATGGCGCGTTAATGTCTGCCATAGTTGACTAACCGGTGAGCTCATCGCTCCCTTCATTTCATTATAAACAACACCCTTGTAACTCAGATCGCTATTGGCATCATCTGCTTTTTCAAACTCAAGTCGATGCCCCTCTTGTAGAAAATCCATCTCGTCGAGTCGAGAGAAGAAAACTGCATCGAGATACACTTCGAGAAGATTATTAAAATCTTTCTTGTTTTTACTTGCAAAAGGGTAAGCCGTCCAGTCACTACTGGTAAAGGCATTCATAAAAGTATTTAAGGATCGGCGGATCATCATAAAGAAGGGGTCACGAACCGGATATTTCTCGCTACCACACAGTGCCGTATGCTCAAGAATATGTGCGACGCCAGAGTTGTCAGTCGGAACTGTTTTTAGACCTACCAAAAATACGTTTTCGGTATTAGTGGTCGCAAAATGCAGGTGCCTGGCACCCGTCCCCAAGTGCTCATACTCTTCGGCTGTCACATGCAAAGCATCAATGCTTTGAGTGCGGATCAGTTTGAAATCTTTATGCTGCATGTTAGCCATATATCGTTAATACCTTATATTAATACTACTGAATGATTATACTTTTAGGACAATAACCCAAACGCTCTATTGAGCACTCAACTGCACTTTTACAAGCAGAAAGCAGTTTAGCCCAGAATCGAATATTCTGTGACTTATCTTACATTTACATCTTATTTCTAAGCATTTTTTTCTATTTGAGTCTACACTCTAAACATAACGTAAGCGATGCGCCTTCAATACTCAAGCAACGATTAATCCAGAGTACATATTTTACACGTTAGTAAACGGAAATGTGGCGGAGCAACTCAGCTCCTATTTCTTAAGGGTAGTATATAAATGGTCGATCTTAGACCTCTTCTTTTTATAAATTTCTTAATGATTTTGCTGTTAATCATTGCGGGCACAGGGCCGGCAAATAATGAAGCAGACATTGTAAAAGCTAAAACTTCTATCGAATCCGAGCCTGACGTACCGGTAAGTGCGGGCACACCGGCTCCTCAAGAAACAACGAAAGAAGCTGAATATATTGAGCTTAGTGAAATGAGCAAACAAGTGCTTGACTCGCTAAAAAGAACTGAAGACCTTGCGTTTTCTGAAGAAGCAATTTTCGCAGATGAAGTTGAAGCTCCGGCCCCTACCCCGCCCATAAGAGAAGTTATTATCTCTGAAACGAAGAAGCCCGAAGTAATCACCTACAAAAACACAGAACAGCCCGAGCCCAAACCTGTCATTACCGGCACTTTGATTGTGCGCTCAAACGTTACCGACGATACCGTATTGGTAAACGGTAAACCTTATGGCCCAACTAAACTGGAAATGCAGCTAACACCTGGTAATTACAACATCGAAGTTGCTAAAGAAGGTTATCAGAGCTGGTTATCAAGCGTTGATATACGACGCGGAAGCACCAAAACACTAAAAGCTCAGCTTCAGCAATTTACTAAAGTTGATTACCAAAATGGTATGTGGGCAAACGATATCAAGACAGGCGAAGGAAGCTACATTCAAGAAGGCAGCTTTGAATACAACGGCTCCTTCGTTAATGGCAACTTTCATGGCATCGGCTCTGTCCGATATGCCAACGGAATGAAATACCAGGGAGAGTGGTTTGAAGGCAATATGCAAGGCCGCGGCACCCTCACCACCACAGACGGCGATACCTACATTGGTGAGCTTGATGAAAATGAGTTTAATGGTGAAGGAACCCTAACCAAAGCTACCGGTGACATCTATACAGGTTTCTGGATTGATGGCGTGCTCAATGGGCAAGGCTCTCTTACAACCAAGGGGGGCCTACTATATGTTGGCGGCTTCTCAGACAATTTATTCCACGGTAACGGTTCCCTAACCTACCCGGATGGCGGACACTACGAAGGTTCATTCTCTAACGGTATGTTCCACGGCAAGGGTGTCGAAACCTATGCGAACGGTAAAAAGTATGTCGGACAATTTATTGATGGCCTCTATCACGGTAAGGGAGAGATCCTAAACCCTAATGGAAGTAAGATCACCGGCACATTTAAAGATGGAAAGCCATTTGGCAAGGCAACGCTAACCACAGCAGAAGGCGAAGTGTTTACTGCCAGATCCAGCGAGCCTGGCGTGTGTTACCGGCAAAAAAGTTATCGAGCAACGGAGTGTCCTAAGCTAGAAGGCTGGTAATCAACGTTTGCAATTAGACACAAACGGCCAGCTACGACACGTCCATACAGAATTTTAAAGTACGAATTTGAATAGAGATTAACGAGGTATATGATGACAATTAAAAGCGCTTTATTGGTAGATGACTCCAAGGTCGCCAGGTTTGCATTGAGTAAGCTTTTAGAGAAAATCAGCCTTAAAGTCGATATGGTTAACTCCGGCGAAGAAGCCTTATCATATTTGGCGTCCAACAATAATCCTGACGTTATTTTTATGGATCAGCTCATGCCGGGTATGAACGGCGTTGACGCTACCAAAGAAATAAAAATGAATCCTGAGACATCAGAGATTCCCATTATTATGTGCACCTCAAAAAAGTCAGATGAATTCTCTGAAGATGCACGTAACTTTGGTATTTATGGTGTGCTAACCAAACCTGCTGAGTCTCAGCAAGTGGTAGAGCTTATTGAAAAGCTCACTAGCGACATAGCTAATAACACGCTACCCAAACCTGCGATTTCTATCTCTCTTAGTGATCAGGAACAGGCTCAACTTGGTAAAATCAGCAAAACTGAGCTTCCGGACGAACTTCAAGACAAACCTGCCGCAGCGCCGAGTGTCGAAGCTTCGTCTGATATCATTGAACAAGTCGCTCGATCAGCCGTAAAAGCGAATGTTAACAACCGCCTTCACGAGCTCCTATCCAGTCTATTCGACGAGCAATACGATCATGTCAAACGCATCCTGAGTGATTCAAAGCAAGAGCAGCAGGATCACTTAAAAGGCATCATGGATGAATACGTCAACGAAATTAATAAGAAAACTGAGTCCATTAAAGAGGAAGTTGCTGCAGAAGTAAGTCTGTTTTTAGGAAACCAACTCACTGAATTTAAGCAAGAGCTTCTGGATAGCAAAGCTCATACAGGCTTAGACCCTGTACAAATTGAAGAATTAAAAGAGCACCTTAGCTCTAGCCAATCTATGGACACTGAGTTTTGGCAACGCTTACAGGGTGACGCAATAAAACAAGCTCATGAAATCACGCGCGAAACTGCAGAAGACGTCGCAGCACAAACAATTGAAACCTATATCAGGCAAAACCGAGCTGCTTCCAATAAGTTTTATGGCATGGCGCTGGCGGCCAGCATAGGTGTATTCGCAGTCGGTATTGCTGTTACTGCAGGACTGTTTGGCTAAGCACTTGAATCAGCATACTGAAGTGACTGCCAAGCGTAAGCGCTCCAGGTCACTTTCAGTATCAACATCCTGAACTCGCCCGCCGAGGTAAACAGGCGTCGTTTTGTTGCGCAAGATTATGCCTTTCGCGCCGCCCTGATTTCCCGGTACAGCCAAGCCTTTTAGCTGAGGCAAATACGACCAAGGAAAGTATGCGGGCACTCCAAGACTAAGCTCCTTGTCCTCTTCTTGATATCCTGCACAAATTATTTCATTCGCTTGCTCATTAACTAAAGTACAGTATTTGCGCAAGTCACTTGTTTCTATTAAGGGCTGATCCCCAAGCAAGAACAACAGGCCATCCACGTTTTCATCTGTCAGCAGGGCTTCGCTCTCTGCAGATGATGCTGCGCTAGCAATGACCTTTCCCATTCCCTCTTGCCATGCACTCTCATGTAAAACCTTTGCAACACCAAAAGAAAGCACACTGTTAATTTCTTTGTAATTAGCGCCCAGCATCACCCAGGTTTTTGGGAAGACCTGAGACACCGTATCAAACACATGTTGCAACAAGGGTTTCCCGTGCCAATCAGCCAGCTGTTTAGGCGAACCGAAACGACTCGATTCTCCAGCTGCCAGGATCACCGCAATAATATTTTTGGCTTCGACGACTTGTTTATCACTCACATTGAGTTCCAGAATAAATTCTATTTATAGGGCTAAGGTGCCTGATAAATATAGAAATTACCACATAGAATAAGCATACCCTACGATATGTATACCAAGAAGCACTAGGCCCAAATAGAAAGACCATGTAAAATAGTCAACTATTCTTACTTAAGCAGCCGAAAACTATGCAAGCCGACACCTCTCTTTTTTCTTATCCTAAGTACTGGGCAGAATGCTTCGGTATTGCACCCTTCCTACCCATGTCTCGTGAGGAAATGGATACTCTGGGTTGGGATAGTTGCGATGTTATTATCATTTGCGGTGACGCTTACGTCGACCACCCCAGCTTTGGCATGGCGGTCATTGGTCGGCTGCTAGAGTCTCAAGGTTATCGAGTTGGAATTATTGCCCAGCCGGACTGGACATCGAAAGATGATTTTCAAAAGCTTGGTAAGCCAAATTTATTTTATGCGGTTTCTGCGGGCAACATGGACTCGATGATCAATCGTTATACAGCTGATCTGAAGATTCGCCATGACGATGCCTACACCCCAAACAACGAGGGTGGTAAGCGCCCTGACCGTGCAGTAACGGTTTATAGTCAGCGCTGTAGAGAAGCCTACAAAGATATCCCGGTTGTGATCGGTGGGATTGAAGCTAGCCTACGCCGAATCGCTCAATACGACTACTGGTCAGACAAGGTAAAACGATCGGTTCTGATGGACTCAAAAGCAGATATCCTACTTTATGGGAATGCAGAGCGAGCAATATCTGAGGTAGCCCTACGTATATCCCGAGGTGAACACCCCAAGGATATGAAAGATATCAAAGGAACAGCTTGCCTACTAAAAGAATTGCCAGAAGGCTGGAATATAAAAGATTCCTCGCGCATCGAAAAACCAAAAGCGCTTGACCCAGCGAACCACCCGTTCCAGAAAAACCCTTATCAAGAAACTGAAATAGAAGGTTCCGAGTCGACAAGTAAATGCGCCGACAATCAGCAAGTCGATAAAGCAGAGCCAATCAAAATTTTACCATTTCCAGAACAAAGCGCTGATAAAGAGAGAGAATTTATCTTACTCCCCTCTTTTGAAAAGGTTTCCAAGGACCCTGTGCTTTATGCTCACACCTCCCGAATACTGCACCTGGAAACTAATCCAGCCAATGCCCGAGCCATTGTTCAGCCTCACGATCAACGCTATGTTTGGGTAAACCCACCAGCCATTCCTCTATCGACAGATGAACTTGATAGCGTCTTCGAACACGCTTATCAGCGAGTGCCTCATCCTAGCTACGGTGATGCAAAAATTCCTGCCTACGAGATGATACGTTTCTCGGTCAATATTATGAGAGGCTGTTTTGGTGGCTGTTCATTCTGCTCGATCACAGAACATGAAGGCAGAGTAATACAGAGTCGATCAGAAGATTCCGTTATCCATGAGATTGAGCGAATCAGGGATATGACACCCGGTTTCACCGGCACCATTTCTGATCTGGGCGGACCTACTGCAAACATGTACCATCAGAATTGTCGCTCAGAGGAAATTCATGCAAGTTGTCGTCGACTGTCATGCGTCTATCCTTCAATTTGCAAAAATCTGATTACTGACCACTCGCCCACAACAAATCTATACCGACGCGCCAGAACACTACCCGGAATTAAACGCATACTTATTGCTTCCGGCTTACGCTACGACCTAGCAGTAGAAGACCCGGAATATATAAAGGAACTTGTTACACACCATGTAGGCGGCTACCTGAAAATTGCACCGGAACATACTGAGAGCGGCCCTTTATCAAAAATGATGAAACCCGGCATGGGCACTTATCATCGCTTTAAAGAACTATTTGAAAAATATTCTGCCGAAGCCGGAAAAAAGCAATACCTTATTCCTTACTTCATATCAGCTCACCCTGGCACGCGCGATGTCGATATGATGAACTTGGCATTATGGTTAAAAGAAAACGGATTTAGGGCGGATCAGGTACAAAACTTTTATCCCTCACCGATGGCTAGCGCCACCGCCATGTACCATTCCGAGAGAGATCCGCTCCACCGGATCAATTACAAGACAGAAAAGGTGTCCATTCCCAAGGGCATAAAACAGCGACGCCTACATAAAGCGTTTTTGAGATATCACGACCCGGACAACTGGCCACTGTTGCGAGAAGCGCTTAAAGCGATGGGTAAGGCTCATTTGATTGGCTATGGGAAAAAACATCTCGTTCCACCAAACCAACCAGTTAAAGGTACTAAGCAAGGTGCCAAGATGAGCCAGAATAGAAAAGCGGCTCAAAGACCAGGAAATAAGAACAAGCAGGGAAATAGAAAGAATCAAAAGGGAAAGATTCTGACCCAGCATACTGGCCTTCCTCCCCGTAAAAGTAAGTAAGAATATTTAACAGACCTAAAAGTGTGCAGCAATACTCACAAATTTGTATTGCTGCACAACAATCCCTATAATCCGCCCCCCCGTTTAAACGACATTTTAATGACCGAGAGAAGCCTTCTCTCAACCAGAGGTATTCATGTTCGAACCCCGCGCAAGCTCGCATCTCAGTATCAAGAACGACGTCCTATCCGGCTTAACCGTTGCATTGGCGCTAGTCCCTGAAGCTGTTGCATTTGCCTTTGTTGCAGGCGTGGAGCCAATTGTTGGTTTGTATGCTGCTTTCATGGTCGGACTCATTACGGCTTGTATCGGTGGTCGACCAGGAATGATTTCGGGTGCTACCGGTGCTCTTGCCGTTGTTATGGTATCGCTGGTCGCACAACACGGTGTTGAATACCTCTTTGCTACGGTAGTTTTAATGGGAATCATACAAATTGCGGCAGGCATGCTAAAACTAGGCAAGTTTATTCGCATGGTTCCCCACCCGGTTATGCTTGGCTTCGTTAACGGCCTCGCGATTGTGATTTTCCTCGCTCAACTTAGCCAGTTTGGAGAAAACAACGGCACGGGCTGGTTGCAAGGAACAGGACTAGAAGGTTCCATTATTGATATTGCCTGGCTCGAAAGTAATGCCATGATCACAATGCTTACTCTCGTTTTTGCTACCATGGCTATTATTCATTTCTTACCCAAATTAACCAAGGCGATACCTTCATCACTGGCAGCCATTGTCATTGTCTCTTTGGTCGTCATTTTCTTTGGCCTTGATACTCGAGTGGTAGGTGACGTTGCATCAATTTCCGGCTCTTTACCTAGTTTTAGCATTCCATCAGTGCCTTTCACTCTGGAGACATTGTGGATCATCTTGCCTTATTCTTTCATATTGGCAGCGATTGGCTTGATTGAATCTCTATTAACCCTCACGCTTATCGATGAAATGACACAAACTCACGGTAAAGGTAACCAAGAGTGTATCGGTCAAGGCGTGGCAAATACTGTAACGGGTTTCTTCGGTGGCATGGGTGGCTGTGCAATGATCGGCCAAAGCATGATCAACGTTAATTCAGGTGGTCGCGGCAGACTGTCCGGTATATCTGCAGGCTTATTCCTACTCTGCTTCATCTTATTTGCCGCGCCTCTGATTGAACAGATCCCCGTTGCTGCACTAGTCGGCGTTATGTTCATCGTTGTCATCGGTACCTTTGAATGGTCCAGCTTCCGAATTCTTCGAAAAGTTCCCCGCTCTGACGCTTTTGTATTAATCCTGGTATCTGGTGTCACAGTGGCAACAGACTTGGCAATTGCAGTAATCGTAGGTGTAATTGTTTCCGCGCTCGTCTTTGCCTGGGAACACGCGAAGCATGTGTATATTCACGAGAAAGAGAATGAAGAAGGTTCAACGGTCTACGAAGTAGAAGGCCCCCTGTTCTTTGGTTCAATTGCGAACTTCCTAGAGCAATTTGATGTTCAAGCGGGCAACGACGACATTATTATCGACTTCGCTCAATCCAGAGTATACGACCACTCAGGCATTGAGGCGATCGACACACTAGCCGAGCGCTACCTGAACGCAAACAAGACTTTACACATTCGCCATCTAAGCCCGGAATGTAGAAGCTTGCTTAAAAACGCCGGTGATTTGATCGAAGTCAACGTGATAGAAGATCCGAACTACCATATTGCGACAGATAAGCTAGACTAAGACTTGAATTTAGTTGCCCTTCCTAGCAGGAGCTTATCAGATGACTAGTAAAGATAAATTTGGTTTAGATAAAGTACTTAATCGCTTTAATAAAGAGTTCGAGAAGACATCCGATCATTTTAATCAATTGATTAACGATGCGTTCAAACAACTTGAAAGCTTGCAGTCTCAAGTTCAAGAGCCGATCAAGAAAGTAGTTGAAGATCTGGATAAGCTTCGCGACAAAGAAATGAACCGCTTTCAGAAGGAGTTTGACAAGCGCCTGGATGAGTTTCATGAGCTACAGTCTCAACTCCTTGAAAAAATAGGCGTCGAAGCAAAGGCTCCTGCGAAGAAAGCGGCTCCGGCTAAGAAAGCAGCTCCGGCTAAAAAAGCAGCTCCGGCTAAGAAAGCGACTCCAGCTAAGAAAGTAGCTCCGGCTAAGAAAGCGACTCCAGCTAAGAAAGCAGCTCCGGCTAAGAAAGCGACTCCAGCTAAGAAAGCAGCTCCTGCTACAAAGTCTCCGTTGAAATTGACTGCACTCAATGGTGTTGGACCAGCTTTAGAAAAGAAACTTATAGCAGCCGGTATCACATCAATCGAGCAATTGGCCAAGCCTTCAGCAAAAGATAAAAAAGCACTTGAGGAGTTCAGCAAAGTCAGAGGTTCTGACACGTGGCAAAAACAAGCTGCAGAGCTGAACAAAGCTAAATAGCCTCGTAGAAGCAATTAAACATTAGGCCATAACTCTCCTGTTATGGCCTTCCATTTACACCCAAAAATTCTCTCTATTCCCCGACCTTCCAGTTTGTTAACCCATATTTCACATTGTTTTGAAATACAATTACTTACTGTAACTATTTTGTAACGTTGTACGTCACATCGTTACAAGTCTATAACCAAGTCGTGTTTTTCATTCTTGAAAATTACCATACAATTTACTTATAACTTACACATATAACTAATTTGCTTTGGTAACTACTTTGCATAAGCCGATTCATAAAGGTCTGACATTTCTTTCAACTCTCGCGATAACTTCGCCAGTGTTAGCTGCGGTATCGGTTGAGGATACTGAAAGCTCGACAATGCTATTGAAACTCATGGCAAGTGCAGGACTGGCAGCATTGTTTGGGACACTGTGCTTCATTTTGTTCCGTCTTAATGCCCGGCTAAAAAACAACGTAAAGTCGCATGAAGCTACCGAACAACTCATGTCGAAACTAAGTAGCGCGGTAACAAATAGTGGTTCCAGTATTGTTATTACAAGCAGCTCAGGCTTGATTGAATATGTAAATGACAAGTTTTGCCAAATAACGGGCTACCAACGCGACGAAATCGTAAATAAGCCAATCGGCATTCTCAAACCAAGCTCTGAACATTGCGCAGCTGATATTTGTGCTCTCGATAGCGGCTTCCTGCAAAAACAAGATAGTTGGGAAGGTGAAATTCTTTGCTCTAAGAAAGATTCTAGCGTTTTCTGGAACACTATTACGATCTCGGCCGTCTATGATAAACATAACGAAATTAGTAGTTACGTCCTGTCCGCCGTTGACGTCACAGCCTTAAAAGAAGCTACCCAGAAAATGGAGCACTTGGCTCTTTTTGACTCCCTGACCGGTTTAGCAAACCGTCGGCTTTTTATTGATCGACTGCACCAATCCATTCTTAATGCACGACGACATCAAAAACTGACAGCGCTGTTCTTTCTCGACCTAGACCAATTTAAACGCATCAACGACACGCTGGGACACCAGGCAGGTGATCAATTACTGCTTACGGTTGCTGACCGTTTAAAATCCTGTGTTCGAAAGCAAGATACAGTTGCCCGTTTAGGGGGGGATGAATTTACCATTCTGCTTAACGATATATCCGATATCGATAAAATATCTGCCATTGCTCAAACGATCCTGGACACTCTTAAGGAACCAGTTAGGTTGGGTAAACATGAGGTGATTGTATCAACAAGTATCGGCATTACCTTAGCACCAACAGACAGCATCAATAGCGAAACGCTCATGAAGAACGCCGACCTTGCCTTATATATGGCTAAAGAGAACGGTCGAGATGGCTACCACTTCTTTACTGAAGCCTTAAACCTCCGCGCAAACAAGCTTCTGGAAATTGAAAATGAATTACGTGAAGCAATTAAAAATAACGACTTTTACCTAAACTATCAGCCTCAAATTAATCTGAAGACGGGTGAAATATCTAGCGTTGAAGCTCTGATACGCTGGGAGCATGCGACGAAGGGAGACATTTCCCCTGCTGACTTTATTCCCGTAGCCGAAGAGACCGGCTTGATCGTACAAATTGGTGAATGGGTGCTGAGAAACGCATGTAAAGAAATCATGCAATTAAATGCCCTAACTGGTCGCTCATTGAGAGTTGCAGTTAACTTATCGCCACGCCAGTTTGATGACCCGGAACTGGTAAATGTTGTTTCAAGCGCCCTCGAGCATTCAGGCCTCGCCGCAGAAAACCTGGAAATAGAAGTAACCGAAAGTATGCTAATGAATGACATTGATGCTGTCATAGCTCAACTCAATAGCATCAAATCTACTGGTTCCACTATTACCATCGATGACTTTGGTTCAGGCTACTCCTCTTTAAGTTATTTAAAGAGCCTACCTGTAGATATTCTGAAAATTGACCAGTCATTTGTTTACGATATTCCTGATGACCTCAATGCCATGGAAATCGCGTCTGCGGTCATTGCCGTTGCACATAAACTTAACCTGAAGGTCGTTGCAGAAGGCGTTGAAAATATCGACCAAAGAGACTTCTTGGTAATCAATAAATGCGACTATGCTCAAGGATACTTCTTTAGCCGGCCATTGACCTTCAAGAAAATGCATAATTTCTTCATTGAAAGTGACCTAAAGACTGCTTAAGCATCCTCTTCTTAAGTAGTCTATTGCCCCTCCCCCAGCACTAATCAAAAATGTAAAACACTGTAAATCCGCTGCACTTGTGTGAACCTGTACTCTAGCTTAACGCTACCCAATTCCATTTACATAGAATTACATGATGTATAATGTCGTCACATTTGAGAATTTGGAGACTAAACAATGCTGGTTGTTTTCATACATAGCCTTGAAATAGCATTACTTACTTTGCTCGGCACACTTGCCTTCCGCGTACATAACTTATACACAGCTGCTGGCTACGCAGAGAGCGGGCATATTGACAGAGTGATTAAGCGCTTGATGCAAGGCGATGTTGTCGATAATCAAGAGTACGAAACCAAGATGGAAAGTCTTAAAAAAGCTCAAACCTTTTCTGGCATCCAGCTGTTAGACATCAAAAGAAATTATGGTGACCTGCACCAGGAGAATCTGTCTTGGTTACGCGAAGCGATTAGCCTTTACCTGATTGGAGCAATCGATTTGATTGGCAAAGAAGCAAAGTGCGGCACTCAAAGCAGGAAAGAGATAGCGATGTTGGTATTAAAGTCTAATTTAAATTTGACGACAGAAAATGCGCTCGCCTACTACAGGGAAGCACTCTACCGAAAACTTAGTAGTGACAACGACTTAATGGTTAGAGCTGGCGCGAAGGCTGCCAAGAACTGGTCAAGCTATGACCGTATTCCTAAGGAAATGTCGTTGAGTGCACAGCTTGATGAGTGGGGAATATTTGCCTAACCGGCAAATAGCTCCCAATTCCGGCCTAAATCAACGGCCTCATTAT
>NZ_LWGA01001032.1:0-3041 GCF_001635235.1 Oleiphilus sp. HI0117
GTGCTGGCCTCCGCTTATATGGTATGACACATATATTATGGCTCTGGCTTTGCTAACCCACGATAGGAGGTCAGCACTCTTTTGGGACGTGGGGAGTCATTATGTCTATGTACATACAAGGAAAAGTAGTTAGTCACAATGTTCGAGCTTATTTTTACATTCTTTCAACCTTATGTGGCTTTGTTAGCAATATTTCTAACATTCCCATTCATATTACAATTCTTAAATTCAAAGTACTTAAAGGGTCGATTCAAGCGTTTTGGTATCGTATTATTCTCAACTCTCTTGGTGTTTTCGTATTGGTTGTTAAATATTGCGTTTTTCTCAGAAAGTGATGTGGCAGCTTTGTTACCAAAACCTGAAAATGTTCAAATTGGTCCAGAACATCAAACAACAATAGATACTGTCCATACAGGTTCACAGGTCACTACTTTTGCGCTTGGGTCTGTATTTAGCATTTTTTACTTAGTATTTGTATATTTAACTTGGTTGGTATTCTCACTATTATCGAGGCCTTTCCGTGACAACAGTACATAACCAAGCAATCAAAGATCGCCCACGAAAGGGCCCGTGGGCTGGACTCGCTTTGCTGCGCGCCGCTCGCCCTTTATTGCGGCGTTAGGTTTTTATCACACAGTATCGGATATGAAAATAAAACAATACCAAGTTGATGCCTTTGCAACCCGTGCATTCGAGGGAAACCCGGCGGCAGTATGTCCATTGGATAACTGGCTGAAAGATGAATTGCTTCAAGCCATCGCAGAAGAAAACAATTTATCTGAAACAGCATTTTTCGTGCCCACAGAAACTGGGTTTAATTTAAGATGGTTTAGTCCTGTTAAGGAGGTTGATTTATGTGGGCATGCCACATTGGCAACGGCTCATGTCATCTTTGAAATTCTTGGTCATACTGAACCAACGATTATCTTTGAGACGCGTAGCGGCAACCTTTGCGTGGAAAAGGATGGCAATCAACTAAAAATGGATTTTCCGGCGCTAGCACTAACTCCTTGTGAGGTTTCCGAAACTTTGGTTAAAGCCATTGGTGTGTGCCCCATTGAGGTATTGGTCGCGGATGATTACGTAGCTGTGTTTGATAATGAGGCAATCGTTCGAGCCATCACACCAACCCACTCTTTGCTTAGCCAACTCGATTTTCGCGGTGTAATCGTTACCGCACCGGGCTCCGATGTGGATTTTGTCAGTAGATTCTTTGCTCCTAAAATTGGCATCCCCGAAGATCCCGTTACTGGTGCAGCGCATTGCAAACTTGCGCCGTACTGGGCTGGTAAACTTGGGAAAAGCACTTTAAGCGCCAAGCAAGTCTCTAAGCGTGGTGGCAGCCTTACATGCGAAGTCAAAGCCGACCGAGTCATACTGTACGGAAGTGCCGTAACGTTTATGGAGGCAGAGATTGCATTCGAAACCTAACAATGCCGTAAACTCGGAGGCATTTTTCGTTCGCGCTGCTCACTACAAATGCGCCGGTTACGGCTGGCGTTAAATGCCAGTAATCAACATATCTATCGCATCAATGATTTGGTAGCGATAATGTTCTAGAGAGTCTACTTCGGATTTCAGAAGCGTTTTAGGCACAGTTGTCATTTGGTTGGTAACGAGGACGAAATCCTCTCCTTCAATTCTAACTGTAGGACATAGCTTCTGAGCTACTTTTTCGTTAACTTTTTTCGAAGGGGTTAAC
The DNA here is from genome assembly GCF_001635235.1 of Oleiphilus sp. HI0117. NCBI lineage: Bacteria > Pseudomonadati > Pseudomonadota > Gammaproteobacteria > Oceanospirillales > Oleiphilaceae > Oleiphilus > Oleiphilus sp. HI0117. Next base: position 1,703 of record NZ_LWGA01001032.1, read on the forward strand.
GGGATAACTAGTCTTGAATTCAAGTCATTTAGTAAGTTGTTTTGCACATCAACAAAATAGGGGTATGTTTTTTTACTGCTTTTGTCTTTGTTCAAATAAAGCGTAAATTGGCTCATTAAAAGCTCCTGAATGAGTCAGAAAATAAACCATTCTCTTCACTCAACTTGTTCAGCTCGTCAATAGCATCTTTATTTTCTTTAAGCCATTGTTCGCGTTGTGCTTTTTTTACTTGAACAATCAAGGCTTGTTCAAGTGTCGCTGATAAGTTTATTTTCAAACTTTTAGCTTGATTTAAAAGGTCACTGTTTACTGTTAGGTTAGTAGCTTTCTTAGGCGCTTGCTGGTCAAAACTTGGTTGCATGGTATTTGCTCCTAATGCGCATTGTTTATATGTATTGTTATGCTATTCCATATCCAAGCATTTAACAAGCGGCTCCACCGGACAAATTTTACTGTCACCATTTTTGCGCTACGCGACAAAAAAGTCGCCAGCAAAATTTCCCGGTGAGCCGGGCGTTAAGGCCTATTAGTGTTGGCCGTAGTGCCCACCAATAGCAAAAATGTAAATATACTCATCGTCGTATTTATAAATTAACCGGTCTTTCTGGCTTAGACGTCTCGACCAAAGTCCCGATAAATTATGCTTAAGTTGTTCTGGTTTTCCCGTTCCTTCGGCAGGGTTACCACGCAGCATTTCCTTAAGTTGTCGGCACAGTACCTTATATAGCTTTTTATCGTTTTCTCTTAAGGTTTCATATTCTTGCCATGTATTTCCCTCAAAGACCAGTGATCTCACTCATCTCCTCCTTGCTTGGCTTATAACCTTCATTGTCAGTATGTGTTTTTACCGAGTCAGCGATTTGCTTCATCAAGTTAGTATTCTGCAAAACATATAAGGTTTCTTGCTCTCTTTCCCAGTCGTCAGCACTCATCACAACAAAATCGTCACCGGCTCGCCTAGTTACCTTTAAGGGCTCATGGTTCCCAACTATCTGTTCTACAAAGCCTTTCAAGTTGTCTCTAAATTTATTAACACTTACACTATCCATAATAATCACCAATTAAATGTACGGAATTACCGTACAATATAAATTAAAAGCCTTAACAAGGCAATCAAAGAACGCCCACAAAGGGCCGTGGGCTGGACTCGTTTCACTCGCCTCTGCATAAGGCGTTAGTTTTTTTTGATTTCGAGTGATACTATAGTGATACATTTTAATATAAGGTGTCACTATGAGAACTGAAGTCGTTACTACATTAAAGAGACAAGCAACGAAACTGCTTGCAGATCTGCATGAGTCAAAAGAACCTATTCTTATAACTGAACATGGCCAGCCAT
>NZ_LWGA01001033.1:0-2059 GCF_001635235.1 Oleiphilus sp. HI0117
TTAGATTATAAATTAGATATTCTATGACGAACGGATGCAAACACTTAAGCGCTTTTGTTTCGTTTGTTATCGAATTGTTACCCAGGTATGGAGCATGTGAGACGCTGGCCGATAAGGTTAATAAGGCTAGCGTAAGCGTCAGCTCAAGTTATCAGGCAAGCAAATTGCATCCAAACTTCATAAGCGTATAAAAGGCAAAAAACTGCCGAAAAATTGGCATTGAGAGGTGGATCATGGGTATTAATGCACAAGAACTCAATGATTATGTAATTCGTCCCGCACTCGCGGCTTTGGATGAACGCTCCCAATTTGCAGAACATTACTTATTGAAGCTAGCTTCTAAACGTTCCTCTTACGGTGAGCACTTGGTAGCCTCGAAGCAGTCTGATGGTTTAGGTATTTATGCGATTAGTCCTGAAAGTCACACCGCTTTATGGGATGAGTATTTAGCTTTTCAACCAGACCTGGCGAGTACCGTACGGGGTTTGGCTTCGCAAAGGGCATTTTTGGAAAACCCTCATGCTGAACTTGCAACCAATCTTGTTTATGCAAGCGCGATAGCCTGGTTGTTGACTCAGTACCGTAAGAATTGTGAGCAAGACCCGGTATCTGGATATGAGGATATTGCCTGATTTTCAAAGCAATTCTTAGAACGGCTTTACCTTGGCTATCTCTTCTTTCAAGCGTCGCTTATATTCATCCTGATCTTCGATATCTTTTAACTTTGCATAGATGGTTTGTAAGTCTTGTTTGTACTGTTTCATCTTCTTTACATCGTCGCTTAAGAAAATCGTATAAGCTTTCATTGAAAAGCCCAAGACCAGGATGAAAGGGAGCGATAGAAGTGAAATGGAATGTAGGGTCAGAACCACTAGCCACTTAAGCAAGCCAGAAACACTGTTCCTGTTATACAACGGTAAAGTGAGGGCGTTGGTCCAGACTGAATAGTTTTTTCGAAGAGCTTCAAGAGCTTTTTTGTGGCCGACCCAAGACGGTGTAAACATCGCAAGTAGATCATAGTCTTTGCCGTTATCGAGCCGAATACGCATATTGAAACCTTCAGAATATACAGAGGGAATTATAGTAAAGGTCTAGCAGGAATATGCCAAGTAATGAGGAACTATTTTATAGCTCCTGTGGTGCTTTGTTGAGGGGGGCTATTCGTGATTCGTTATACTGCTCTAAAGGAATTATTCGATATCCATCAGCTATTTGTAGTATCTTACTTCCCGCTGCCGATACTTTCTTTAAGCCTATAACAAACCCTACCAACAGACCTATACCGATGAGTACTAAGCCTATAATGGTGATAATTAACCAGCGATTGATACTGTCGACAATCGGCGTTACGGTTTCGTCCCGAACTGTTTTAAGTGACTGAGTTAGCAGCTCATTTGAAGGCTGTTGAGCCTTCTTAATGGTTTCGGGAAAGCTACCAGCTGCCCGATTGAGTTTGTTGGTCATGCTGTCTACTTTATCGGCCAAGTCATTAATCAAACGCAACTGCTCGGGAGAGAGATCCTGAAGATTTTCTGAAACCTCATCCAGGGCAAGAGATAGCTTTTCGCTAGCTTCTCGGAGAACTATGCCTGACTCCTTCAACTCCTTGATCTCAATATTAATAGAGACATATTTTCCAAGGTCTTCAGAGGGCTGTTCAGGTGAAGGCATCTCTATCGAATTTGCATAAAGCTTTGCGCTGATACTTAAGCTAAACAGTATTAGTATAAGGAGGGAGGTCGTAACGGCTTTCATTATAGGCTTGTCCTGTTATTGCTTTGGAAGGCGGATATTTACATCCACGGCATTACTAGGAAAGTGCAAATGTATCAAGCCAGTTTCCGGGTTGTTACGAGAAATAATCCAGCGCTGGCTGTCGACGCCTACTAAGGTTCCCGTTACGGGTACCTGTCGGTAGTCACTAGGTGCGATAACAACCTTACTGCCAATTCTATGGTCTGAGGTGTAACGCTTGTCTAGTTGCCGAGGTTGGGCTTCTCTCCCGATATCGATCGCCGTATCGATACTAATTTCATTGTCAGGAGAGTTGGTGAAAGCC
>NZ_LWGA01001034.1:0-2085 GCF_001635235.1 Oleiphilus sp. HI0117
TTTTGGTCGCCAATCCATAAGTCATATATCGCCGATGACTTATACCATTCTACTGCGACATCCTGGTCGGCTATCATATCGGAAATGTACCAACGCGTTCGTTCGCCCACCCAGTCGTTCTGGCCGTCGCCGTTTTCATCACCAAGATAGCTTTTGCCATTTTTTGACCAGAAGGGGTCTAGCAGTGCAATACGGTCGGGCATAACATTATCAGACAGAGTGCCCTCATTAATCCCATCATTAATCTGCTTGGCCACATAAACAGCTAATTGGTTCCCCAAAGAGTGGCCTGCAAATCTCAGGTTTTTGTTATTGTTAGCCAGTACTGCTGTGATTTGCTCAAAAGCGATTTCACCGACCGACTTGTTCGGTGCCTGTGACGTGCTGTAACTACCGTCATCTAGCCGATAACGCATACCTTTTGGGCCATTAGCACTCCACATTTTGGCTTCTGCATCTTTGACTTCAGCTTCATCGGCAAACTGGTTCCAGTAAAATACGCCAACGTTCCAACCCCTTTGCTTCCAGGATTTATGCGAGAGTGAGTTGCCATTGTTGGCGAAGGTAAAGTCTTCGCGGTCATAGCCATCTTGCGAAGAGCCATTCTGCCAGCCATGGAAATAAATAACCGTTGGCTTCGAGTCGTCATAGTAATTACTAATGGTTTCGTTAATCGTGCCATCAGCCTCAATTGCTTTGACCTGATTCTCTGCGCCATTTTGCACCCTAGCCCAGTGCAGGCCATAGTCTAGAAATTCCTCTCCAGCCGCTAATGCGATATCAGAACAGGCAAGCGTCAGGCCTAGTGTCATGACCTTGAGTGGATGAGTATTAAAGAAAGATTTAGGTTTCATAATTTCCCCGTTTTTATGTTTGTTTTGGGTACTTCTTATTGTTCCTTTAGTGCTACAACACGCCACCTTCTTGTGGCGAAACTACAGACTAAAAAACAAATACTTAGAAGGCTTTGGCAAAAATGGGCAAACTAGGTTGTTTAGGTTAAAAGGTATTTATTCGGGCTGGATATTCGAATTTTAGTTGGGTTGTTATTTACTCTGACTCGTTGACTTTCGCACGATCAACCTCGTGCTAACCCGCCTGCGAGCCGTGGAAGGCTCTGCCTACAGATTTGGAGACCACCGCCCCTTCGTTCAAAGCGTCTTCAGTAAATCTGACTGATAATCTTCGATGCTCACGCTCAAACCCAAGCTTTGTATTTTTTCTTCCAGTTCGCGTAAGTCAGTTTTTAGCTGATTGATAGTGAGCGTATTGTCATCCAGCTCATATACCTGAATAGAAGCTTTCAAGTGATAATATTTGATGATAAACGCTTGGTGATTGTTCTGTTCCAACGCTTGGTTTAAGGCTTTTGATTTTCGGTAAATTGCATTGAGCTCTTGTTTAAGCTGCCAGACATACCAAACTTCCGACATAAACGGCGTATTCCGGTTTCGGTATAAAGTATTTAGCACAAGCGCTACGGCAGACACTACACCCACCAGATTCAGAACGAAATTTGAACCTCCAGGTTCCCCAACTAAATGAATCAGTAGGGTTGATACGCTAAGCGCGATCGCCAATAAAGCAACAATGCTTCCAGCAATCACCCAGTTAAGGTGCTTTCGATAAGTTGTTTTATCAATATTCTGTAAATTCATATTCTTCTAACTAAAACCTCTAAATATTCAGTCTCAAGATAACAACAGAAACTTAAATAAAAATGGCGGCCAAAAAGGCTAATAATATAAGCGCTGTAACCGGTACAGAGATACCAGAAAAGTATTGTATTAACTTTGGCCCTTCCGTGACTTTCACAGCACTGAAGGCTTCTTCAGCATTTCTATATACCTCAGCTTTTAACTCAATGGGAGCACCTGTGATAATTTTTTCCCGAATCTCTTCAAGTTCTTCCAAACTCAAAAAATTCAAGTAAGGCTCGTTCTCACTATAACTCAGGATAATCGAGCGTATTTGATCACGATGAGAGTCTGGGGTACGAGAACAAGCGTTACAGACCTCAAAGGCTATAGCCTTATTCTCACCGCAATAAATACATATACTTATCATAATATCGTCATTGGCCTT
>NZ_LWGA01001035.1:0-9182 GCF_001635235.1 Oleiphilus sp. HI0117
ATCTTTTCATCTACTATGTGTGGGGCGGTTCCAGATGAAAATGGATAATCCCAGTATTGGCGTCGCGTTAAGTTTCCTTTCTCAAAAACAACCTGCTCTCCTGGTTTAACCTCGTAGACATTCTCAAATGCTGTGTTAGGAGAGACAGGTGCCCAATAGCTAAGTATTTGGTCTAAAGAGTTTAGGTTTAGTTTTGGTGCTGAAGGAAGTGTACACAGTATGGCTTTAACTTCTGATGCAAAAGCGAGTGATTGTGCTTGCTGGCTATAAAATAGTGGAGATATACAACTTCCCTGAACTGCGAGAAGTATTAATTGCTAAAGGCCACCAATTTTATACCCATACCGACACCGAAGTTATCGTTCACCTTTACGAAGAATATGGCCTGGATTTTGTTAACCACTTAAACGGCCAGTTCGCAATAGCACTTTGGGATAAAAAACAACAACGAGCCGTTCTAACTCGTGACCGGGTAGGTATATCTCCACTATTTTATAGCCAGCAAGCACAATCACTCGCTTTTGCATCAGAAGTTAAAGCCATACTGTGTACACTTCCTTCAGCACCAAAACTAAACCTAAACTCTTTAGACCAAATACTTAGCTATTGGGCACCTGTCTCTCCTAACACAGCATTTGAGAATGTCTACGAGGTTAAACCAGGAGAGCAGGTTGTTTTTGAGAAAGGAAACTTAACGCGACGCCAATACTGGGATTATCCATTTTCATCTGGAACCGCCCCACACATAGTAGATGAAAAGATTGCAGCGCAGAAGGTATCTGAACTTCTAGAAGAAGCCGTTCGCATTCGTTTAAGGGCTGACGTCCCCGTTGGAGCCTATCTTTCGGGCGGCTTAGATTCATCGATCCTGGTTTCACTCATCAAACACCTGGATCACGGAGACCTCAGCACCTTTTCACTCACTTTCGAAGATGCTGACCTGGATGAAAGCAAGCACCAAAAAACCATGGTCGAACACTTAAACACCAGTCACTTTTCAACACAGTGCAAGTACAGCAATATTGCGGATGACTTCTTGGACTGCATAAAGCACACTGAAAGCCCTATTGTACGTACAGCGCCCATCCCTATGGGTCGCTTATCAGCCCTGGCTCGACAGCAAAACTACAAGGTAGTACTAACAGGAGAAGGAGCGGACGAAATATTCGGTGGTTATGACCTTTTTAAAGAAGCCAAACTTAGAGAGTTCTGGTCACGCCAGCCTGACTCATCCTGGCGCCCTTTATTAATCAAGCGCTTATATCCTTATTTAGATATGTCTCGTGACCGAGCCGGCTCCTTCTTGAAAGCTTTTTTTGGTGGAGGTGTAGACCAACCGAACCATCCTCTTTTCTCACATTTGCCAAGGATCGCATCAACTTCAAAAGCAAAAATTTTCTATAGTGACGCCTTATCATCAGAATTAAATGTTAATGCAGAGGAGAGACTTATCGCCTCATTACCAGATCGGTTTGATTCATGGAAGCCGTTCAATAAATCCTTATACCTTGAGAGTAAAACCTTGATGGCAGGTTACTTGCTCAACTCTCAAGGGGATAGAATGTTAATGAAAAACTCAGTTGAAGGTCGCTTCCCCTTTCTTGATCACAATGTGATTGAGTTCGCCAGCCAATTGCACCCAAAACTCAAGATGAAAGCGTTCAACGAAAAGTACATTCTAAAAAAAGCGATGCAAAATCGTTTGCCAAATACTATTGTCCAGCGTTATAAACAGCCTTATAGAGCACCTAACATACCATCCTTTTTTAGTGACAGTACGCCCGAATACGTTGAAAGCTTACTAAGCGAGAATTCTTTGAAAGACAGCAATTACTTCAACCCAAACAAAGTGGCGCTACTATTGAAAAAAATCAAATCAGGTAAGGCAATTAGCCAAAAAGACAACACAGCGCTTGTATCCGTCTTATCAACCCAAGCCTGGCACCATCATTTTATTGATCAATTTGAGAGTAATTTCAAAAACCATCACTCTAATGATACCGAGTTACACAGAATCAGTTAGAATAAATAATCCTTACAATAATGTAACAACATCTTTTTATTTAAGATTTAGGAAACACTATGAGCAATGAAGCAACGCTAAGAACATTTATCCTTGAGAACTACATGTTCACAGACAATCAAGACGAACTCAAAAATGATGACTCTTTTTTGGATAAAGGCATTCTAGACTCCATGGGAATACTCGAAGTCATTGCACTGCTTGAGGATGATTTTAACATCACCGTTGAAGATGAAGAGATGGTTCCTGAAAACCTTGACTCAATCAACAACCTACTAGCTTATATTTCTAAGAAATCTGCATAGTATGACGATAGCAAGCATATTAAGTGCGCTGGCGAAGCATGCTCATTCTACTCCAGACCGGACTGCCGTAACATATAGTGTTAACGAAGCAAGGAATCTTAGCTATTACCAGCTAGCTTGCCTTGTTAACATCTATAGGAAGAAGATTAAATCATTGAATATTCCTAGCAACGACAAAGCTGTTATATGCCTGGAAAATTCCGCTGAATATATCGCTCTCCTTTATGCTTGCTGGTCTCTAGACATTACTGTTATTCCACTGCACAGCCAAAGTGCTGTTCGAGAAGTTCAACATATTCTGGATTTCTCTCAAGCGAAGTTAGCCATCACCAAAAATAATTTGGCAATAAACTTAGAAAACTCAGTTCAACACCTCAAGGTAGAGGCAAATGAATTTGAGCTATTATTAGACACGGAAGCAGCGAAACCCGACTTAGACCAGTGGGTAATCCCAGCTGTTGAGCACAACGCGCTAATCTTGTTTACCTCTGGCACCACAGGAGACCCTAAAGGTGTCATGCTTTCTCATAGTAACCTGCTTGCTAATACTCAATCAATTGTCCAATACCTGAGCTTAAGTGCGACCGACTGCACCTATTGCGTATTACCATTCACATACAGCTACGGCAACTCAGTATTACAAACTCATATTTATGCTGGGGCAAGTATTTGCTTAGGGCAGTCAATGCTCTACCCTAAACTCATTGCTGAAGACTTAAACAAAGCAAGCATTACGGGTTTTTCTGGTGTACCCTCAACATTTCAAATTCTTTTACATAAGACTAGCTTTGCCAAAATACATCCGCAACTTAGATATATTACCCAGGCAGGTGGAAGTATGAGTGTTACGACTACCAAAGAGTTACTAGAGGCACTACCTAACACCGATATTTACGTCATGTATGGACAAACTGAAGCGTCAGCAAGGCTCACCTACCTGCCGCCAGCCAGACTACTAGAAAAAGCCGGCTCAATCGGCATCCCAATACCTGATGTAGAGTTAGCGATTAGCGATGAAAGCGGCAAACTATTGGGGCCAAACGAGACAGGTGAACTTATTGCCAAGGGAGACAATATCATGCAAGGATATTTGAGCAACCCAACGGCTACGGAACAAACAATTACAGGTGACTGGCTACACACCGGCGATTTGGGCTACAGAGATATTGATGGTTTCTATTACATCAAAGGCCGCCAGAAACAAATGATTAAATCTGGCGCTAACCGTATTCACCCAGAAGAAATTGAAGAAGTTATCCTGGAGTGTGATGCTGTTAGCGAGGTTTCTGTCACTGGAATCAAAGACGAGCTGCTAGGCGAAGTCATCGCTGCTTTTGTAATTCTCAAACAGGGCTTTGGTGAAGACCCAAAACCGATCCGCTATCATTGCCGGAAAAATCTACCGCCTCACAAACAAGTTAAGGAAATTTTCTGGGTCAGTGAATTTCCTCGCACAAGTAGCGGAAAAATAAAACGTCACGAGCTAGCAAGCTTTGCCAATGCGCGCAAATAACTCATTTACGGAAAGAAGAGATCACTAATGAATAGCCAAGTTGAAAACCTACTTAAACAATACACCCAGTTAGACCATGCAGCTGAGGTAGAACGCATTGGGGGATTTATTAGAGACTCCTTACGAAAAACGCTACACCGTCGCGGCTTGGTCGTCGCAATATCTGGTGGAATAGACAGCTCAGTTAGTGCAGCTTTAGCTGTCAGTGCACTTGGCCCGAAAAAAGTATTTGGAATCTTAATGCCAGAAACAGATTCTTCTTCAACTAGCTTAGAGAGAGGTAGAGCTCTAGCCGAGCACCTCGGCATCGAGTATACAGTTCAAGATATTGCCCCAGCACTAGAAGCAATAGGTTGTTATGAATGGCGCGATCAAGCGATCAAAAAGACCTTCCCAGAGTATTGCGAAGGTTGGAAAAATAAAATAGTGATCGATGGAGGGGCTAAAGGACAAATTAACCACTTCAAACTTGTCGTTGAAGACCCGTCCGGCAAGCAGCAGCAAAAGCGTTTGGGTTTAAATGAGTACCTGACAATTGTAGCAGCAACAAACTTTAAGCAACGTATCCGTAAAAATATGGACTATTTCCATGCAGATCGGCTGAACTATGCTGTAGTGGGTACACCTAATCGAGTTGAATATGATCAAGGCTTCTTTGTCAAAGGTGGAGACGGTTTAGCAGACATCAAACCAATTGCTCACCTATATAAAACACAAGTATATGAATTAGCTCGTCACCTAGGGCTGCCTGAAGAAATCTGTAGTGCCACCCCCACTACCGACACCTACAGCCTAAGCCAGGGGCAGGACGAATTTTACTTCGCTCTTCCATATAACAAAATGGATGTAGCGCTGTGGTTCTATAACAACGAAAAGCCATCATCAGAGTTAGCAGAAGCATTAAACACGAGCACTGAACAAGCAGACTTTATTTACAATGATATTGAAAGCAAACGTAAAACAACTCAATATTTACACCTCCATGCACAGTTAATAGACAAGGTTGATTTGGGTTGGTAATGATGAGTGCTAAAAAAAGCCAAACGAAAAACAATCAACAAAAAGTTTTTGACAGGCTTGCCGTGCGTTTTAAGGATCGAATTCGTGAAACCGTTACAGACAATGAAACGGAAGGTGTCGACTCATTCCTTAAACAAGCTTTTGTAAATAGCCCTTTGCGACACTCCCCCGAGTACAACGATTGGCTATTTTCAAATAACATCAAAAACCCCCGATATATCGCTTGGGACGGGAATGATGTTGTCGGCACCCAGTATGGTTTAAAGTGTACGGTTAATTATGCCGATAAGGTTTACTCAGGGTGCTGTGCCATTGACCTCTCGGTCGATGAAAAATGGAGAATGAGAGGCCTAGGCGTTGCTTTGATCAAAAAGCTCATGGATCAACATGATTTCGTTATAGGCCTAGGGATATCTCAAGCTGCTCAAGCGATGTTTACAAGATTGAACTGGTACAATCTTGGAAATATAGCTTTCTATATTAAACCTCTTACAGCAAAAGGATTTTCTAGCACCCAACAAGGCCATGGGGTAAAAGGTACTATAATTTATCCAACAATAGCCTGGGGCGTTCGTTTTTTTACTCGACTAAAGCACTTAGTAAGAACTAGAAAAACGATAAAACCGATATCCCAAGTTGAGAATTATAAGAAGGATTTAGAATACCTATACAACAAGGAACATAATCTCAAAATACTCAACATTAGAAAGAATGCTGAGTATTTTGAGTGGCGCTACATTGAAACACCATCACAGCACCCTTACGACATTCACTTCCTATACGAAGGAGAAAACCTATCAAGCTACTTGGTTACAATGATTAGTGAGTGGCAAGGAAAACAGGTTCTAGCAATTTGTGACTACTTAGCTCCAGATTCAGACTACCCTGATCTAATCAAGCTAAGTGAAAAGTTAGCCTTAGAAAAAAATGTTGATGCAATCATGTATCAAGGCATCAACCTGGACATGGAACACGAATTGAAGAAGTCACTTTTTATAAAACGTCCTCATGGTGATCTATTTATGCTTCACTGTAAAGGTGAAGCCTGCAATCTAATGCAAGCACAGGATATAAAAAATTGGCGAATTACATTTGCAGACTCTGATATGGATTTCATGTTCTTCAAACCTTAGATAGTTTATGAATACCAGCTTATGGATACTAATCGTAGAGAATTCTTAAAACTAACCACTAGCGCCGGTGTAGGCCTTTCACTTGGCATTTCTCTCAATGGCTGTAATGAATGGAATACTGAAAGCCTAGCATTTTCACCAAAAGCTTGGCTAAGTATTCACACAGACAATCGAGTTGTCATTACCTTACCCAAAATCGAAATGGGGCAAGGAATCATTAATGCAATACCCGCAATCATAGCGGAAGAATTAGATTTAGAATGGTCAACTATAGAAATCAAGCTGGCTGACGCGGACACGAAGCATGCCCAACTTCGAACCAGTGGAAGTAGCTCAATCAAGTCACTATGGCTCCCTCTTCGAACTGGGGCTGCAGGTGTCAGGGGCATGCTACTACAAGCAGCAGCCCAAACTTGGGAGGTTGATCAACAAAGTTTAAGCACCAAAAATGGCCAAGTTATAAACCAGCAAACAGGAAAGCACATTAGTTATGGCGACTTGAGTAAGCTGGCCAGCACATTCCACCCCCCTAAAAATCCTGCTCTTAAAAAACCTAGTGAATTTAACTTTATAGGGAACAAAAACCCTAGCCTAAACGTTCACGACATCGTCAAGGGACAGGCACAATATGGTATCGATACTGAGCTGGAAAACTTGCACTATGCTGCAATTACTCACGCCCCCACATTTAAATCAACACTAGCGTCAGTCTCCACTACAAGGCAATTAAGCTCCGGTGTTAAAGGAATAGTAAAGCTAAATAACGCCGTTGCGGTTGTAGCTACGTCCTATTGGCTAGCGAAAAATGTCTTATCAACCTTAAATATTACATGGCACTCCGAAACAGATAATGACCTAAACCAAGCTCAGATAGAAAGAGACTTTATTGATGCCTTAAGTCACACTGGCAAGCTCGTAAAACAATTCGGCAACGCCTTCCCTTCAGGAGAAGGTATCAGTGCTGATTATCACAGCGCGTATCAAGCTCATGCTTGTATGGAGCCGATCAATTGTACCGCCCATATTCACGATGATGGCTGTGACGTATGGGCACCAACTCAACATCCAATGATGGCCCTTGGTGCAGCGAGAGAGGCATACCACACACAACTTGGTAAATGGAGTTCAAAAGTTCTTCGTAAACTTGGAATATCTGATAATGTTAGAGTTCATACCACTCTTTTAGGAGGAGGATTTGGTCGTCGACTGGAGCAGGACTTTGTTACCGAAGCTGTCATCATTGCAAAAGAGTTCAACTTTCCGGTTAAATTACTCTGGTCAAGAGAAGAGGATATACAAAATGATTTCTACCGACCTTATTCATCTCACCGTATAGAATCCCAAATAGACAAAGGGAAGATTACTCACTGGAGACACACAGCTTCTGGGGCGTCAGAGGGGAAAATAAGTGGTGGTGCCATTGACTTCCCATACGATATTCCCAATCGGTCACTCTATTTTCAAACGCTAGATCACGGTATCCCTATTGGTTCTTGGCGCTCCGTTGCCTATTCAAATCATGTTTTTGCAACTGAAAGCTTTATAGATGAAATAGCTCACTACGAAAACACAGACCCTTTTCTCTTTAGACAAAATTTACTTCGACACGATGACCGTTCAAAGAGGCTTTTAGAAAAGTTAAAAGAGGTAAGTAAATGGAACTGGCATCTTAGCAAAGGAGAATATATTGGCATCGCCTTTAATAGAGGGTTCGGAAGCTATATTGCATTAACAGTTCTGCTAAACAAGAACAAAGAAGGCATTACAATTACGGAAATCCACTGTGTCGTTGATTGCGGCACCGTTATCGACCCAGACTCAGTGACAGCTCAAATAGAAGGCGGAATTCTCTATGGATTAAATGCTTCGTTAGGTCATTCAATCACAATACAGAACAACCGCATTGAGCAACATAACTTTGATGATTACCCCCTGATTAAAATAAATGAAACACCAAAAATATACATTGAGGTAATTCCTAGCAATGTTGATCCTGGTGGAATTGGTGAAATAGCCGTGCCAATCATCGCACCAGCCATCGCTAACTCAGTTTATTCCGCTACAGGGGTAAGGCATAGAAGAACGCCGTTTAAACTTTAGTGACTAAAGAAGTATCAATAGATCGATATTAAAGGAAATTACCTTGAAATAGACTGCTTCAATCTCTAGCTTCCCACTCAGAAGTAAGTGACACTGCAATAATTATATAAACTCTAACACCCAAGGCAAAGAGGTCAGCTTGAATTTCATCGACACGGTCAAACAAAACTTTGACTCTATCCCCACGTCAATAGCGATTCAAGATAATCAAGTCTCGATAAGCTATGCTGAACTCGGGCAGCTTGTTGCAGGAATCAATTCCAGGCTCAAACAGTTGGAGCTAGAACAAGGTAGCTACGTTGGTCTATATTTCGAATCGAAACCCTTGGCGATAGCAAGTATGATCGCGTTGCTGGACTATGGCTGTGCCTACATTCCTCTTGACCCGATCTACCCCAACGATCGATTGGCATACATGCTGGAAAACGCGAATGCGAGCTTTGTGCTATGTGATAGGGTATGTGAATTTGCGCCGAAGTCGACCAAATCAATTAACTTTAGTCAAACATTCCCTACAGAAGAAACCTTAGAACAGGTCCTAGCAAATAAGTCCCAAGCATTTAAGAACTTTGGCATCGATAGCGCTCAACTAGAAGAATCGACTGCTGCCTATTTAATCTATACCTCGGGTTCAACAGGGCGCCCCAAAGGCGTCGCGATGCCCCATGGCCCTCTAAATAAGCTGATCGACTGGCAGAATGCTCATTACAACGAAAACTACGCCCCTAAGACCTTGCAATTTTCCTCGCTCAGTTTTGATGTATCTTTCCAGGAAATCTTTTCTAGCTTATCACTTGGCGCAACGCTATACACTCTTGACCCACTGATCAAACAAGACTTTAAGTCTCTTGCTGAATATATACTCGAACATCAAATCGAACGAATTTTCATGCCTTATGTCGCCTTGAAAAACCTGATGCAATGGTTTGTTCGACTAAACATCGTGCCGAAGTCCTTGAAAGAAGTTATCACCGCGGGCGAGCAGCTAATTATCACTGAGGATATTAGGTCTATCTTCGAACAGCTCCCTAAGACAAGCTTGTCAAATCAATACGGCCCTTCAGAGTCTCATGTGGTAAGCGAACTTA
>NZ_LWGA01001036.1:0-1887 GCF_001635235.1 Oleiphilus sp. HI0117
GACTCTGCTTTTCATCTACCCCTCCACAGCAAGCCCTCAGGTATTCTAGATTTCCACTCACCTTAAAGCTCACATTACCAGATAACATTGCAGACTTAGATTCTCCCATACACTGCTCGTCAACCAAGATCGTATTCTCTCCCTGTGCATCTTTGTAGCTTAACCAAAGAGATACCGGTTTTTTCGCTGCTTGCGCCAAACTCAACCAAACCGCCGCATTAAAGGTTAACAACCTGGGTTTGGCGCTACTAACCTTTTGTTGCGCACTCGGCTTTTGCCTAAGCATCTTTAAAAAGCCCAACCTTTCCTTCGTATTATTTAAATTCTTAGGTACTCGAACATCAGAATACTCACTACGCGGCACTTCACTAAGGGTTTTCAGCATAAGTAATTTTGAAGGTATGGAAGACACAAGAAACTCCTAAATTTGATATGTTTTAAGCTTACCCTATCTACCGCCTACGCACCGCGTGTCAGTCGTTATAAAGCTTGTGCCTTAGCGCACAAGGCTACATTAGCTAATACTGAACTTACATCTCACCACTTACACTCACACAAACTTACAGAATTGACTTGGATCAACAAATGGTAACAGGAATTATTCTCACCTTGTATTAATTATCATTTATATATCTAATACCCACATTACCAGCTTAGACCGGAATCTCTAACTATGAACACAGCCCGCCCCCTGCCAGTCTTTTTCACATACCGGAAAGGCCATTCCAAGCTAGCGTTAAGTCTATTCATGTTGATAGCAATCTGTTCCAGCCACATTGCCCTTGCACAAATAAACTCTAAAGAAGCCCTAGGTGAACTACTCTACTTCGACCCAAACCTTTCATTAAACCGGACTCAATCTTGCTCTAGCTGCCATAACCCTGCGACAGGGTTTGTCGATAAGCGCACACATGACACAAGGCATACTCACCTTGAAGGAATGGTTTCGTTAGGTGACGATCAACAATCTTTTGGTGACCGTAGCGCACCAACCAGCAGCTATGCGAACCAGATTCCTATCTTTCATGTTAATAAGAAAGGAAAGCATGTTGGAGGACAGTTCTGGGATGGCCGAGCAGCAACACTGGCTGACCAAGCGAAAGGTCCTCCACTCGCAGGTATCGAAATGGGTATACCTAACAAAGAAAGTATGCAAGCACGTCTACTTGAATCGGAGGTCTATAAACAAGCCTTCTCTAGCCTATTTGGAAAAGACATATTAAGTAAACCGGGGAAGCTCTATGACGCCATGGCCGAAAGCATCGCAGCCTTTGAAAAAACCGATTTTTTCTCTCCCTTCGACTCAAAGTATGACCGCTATTTAAGAGGCGAATATGAACTTAGTAAGCAAGAAGAACTTGGAATGACCTTATTCTTCTCGCAGCAATTCACCAACTGTAACCAATGCCACCAATTACGAAGCAGCCCAACCGCGCCGGATGAAACCTTCAGCAATTATGAGTATCACAACATTGGTATACCGACAAACCTTGCTGTTCGAAAACAAAACAAGCTCGACGAAGACTATGTCGATATAGGTCTACTCGCGAACGCTCAAGTCCACGATGAAAAGCATAAAGGAAAATTCAAAACACCAACGCTTCGAAATGTCGCCGTCACCAGCCCTTACATGCACAACGGTGTTTTTAAAGAGCTTCGAACAGTTATCGACTTCTATAACAAATATAACTCCAAAAGCGCCAAGCGTCAGATAAACCCAGAAACGGGCGAAAGCTGGGATAAGCCAGAATTCCACGAAACAATCTCTTTTGAGGAACTTCAATCAGGCCCTGCGCTAGATGACAAGCGTATTGATGCGCTAGTCGCATTTTTAAAACTACTGACAGATAAACGATATGAAAGCCTAATCACTGACTAGACTATAAA
>NZ_LWGA01001037.1:0-2428 GCF_001635235.1 Oleiphilus sp. HI0117
CCGATGACTAAAATATATCCAAATGCACTTTATCAAAAACTAGACAATAGGTCATGGGTGAAAACCGAACTTTTTTCACTTACATGTAAAAAAATTGATCTAAAGCAGATTACTTATTAAACAAACTTCATCTATTTCAGGTTTTTATTTGCTACCTTCAGGCAAACCATCTAACAGAACACGATCCAGGCGCTCTAGTTCGACATCCTTATTTAAAGGTTCCAATTGAGGCATACGCTTATTCGCTTCAATTGACATTTCTTGAAATCGTTCCACTTTCCCATGAAGGCCTTGTTGTCCGACAAGCGATATAAGTACGTTATTATAGTGATTATTCGAGCTAAGCAAGCTGCCACCCAGTTTCTGCAGCCTCTCTGCCACAACACACACATGGTTGTATATCTCACCCGCTTTTTCACTTAAGGCCAATGCATCATTTTGGCTGTTCTGAAGACGCCAGATATTTGAAACGGTTTTTAGTATCGGTAAAAGCGTTGTATGGGAAACTAGAATAATATTTTCGCGATAAGCTTCTTCATAAAGCTCAGGACTATGCTTAAGCCCTTCTATATATGCGGCCTCCAATGGCAAGAACATCAAGACAAAACTTGGGCAGTTAATTCCTTTAAGACGACTGTAGTTTTTCTCTGATAGCTCTTTAACATGCACTCTCAATGCTTGAATATAATTATTCATCGCTAATTCGCGTTGAGCTTCTGTTTCAGCCGAAATAGCAGATTCATACGCCACCAATGAGGCCTTACTATCGATAATCAAATGCTGATTGTCTGGCAGGTCTATTAAAAAATCTAAAAAATACGCTCGCCCTTTGTCATCTTTAAGGTGAACCTGCGTCCGATAATGCTGATCTTTTACTAATCCGGCGACCTGTAAACTTCTTTCTAGTTGCACCTCGCCCCAATTACCCAAGGTTTTCTTATCGCCTTTGAGTGCAGTCGTCAGGTTCTGGGCATCCTGAGACATCTGCGCATTAAGGTTTCGCAGAATCTCCAACTCCTTCTTTAGACTACCAGCCGATTCATGATTTTCCTTCTGGATACCGTCTACCCGATGACGGAACTCGGTAATTTGTTCTCTAAAAGGTTTTAGCACGCCTTCGATAGACAACTGGTTATCCTTGGTAATGCGTTTTCCCTTTTCGTCAAAGATGCGGTTCGCCAAATTCTCAAACTCTGACTGAAGTGATTTTTTCTGAGACTCAAATTGCTCTCTCTGTTGAATCATTGCGCGATCACGCTCTTCAATAACCGCCTCTAGACGGGCATTATTTCGATTCAAGTCAACCACCTGAAGCCTGGACGACTGAAGCTCGTCATGTAAGTTTAAACACTGTTCACCTTGAGCCTCTAAACGTTCCAGCAAAAGAGCCTTATCACTTTCTAGAGCTGAGTATCTGCTCTGTTCATCACTTAGCTTTCCAAGGTATAGCTTTCGAAAATAAGCCAGACCACCTATAACAATAAAGGATAAACAAGCGATAAATAACTCTAGGTTCGCCAGTAAGTGCTGTTCCATTTAGTTAGCCTTAGATAAGTGAAAACATTTGCCGCTACGTCGGCAAAAAGAAGTCTGTACGGTATCCCAAAAACCATACTATCAGAGTCTGAGAGACCAATAATCATTGCTATTCAATAGATTATAGAAGACACCATAAATTTTGGCCCATTTAATGCTTCCCTAGCTGGTAATCGCGCTAAAACCTTAGACAGCGCTTTGAATATACCTTTGACACTTTAGTATAGCTGCCATGAAAATTTTTCTACAACGATGCTGGATAGTGCCGCTAGTTCTATTACTCAGTGCCTGTAATGGAGGCTCGTCTGGCAAATCTTCGCCCCAAAATCATCAACCTGTAGCCAATGCAGGTGAAGACATGACGGTCACCGAAAAACAATTAGTGACCTTAGACGGTTCTGCCAGCCATGACCCAGACGAAGACGATATAAACTACAAGTGGATTCAGGTTGACGGTCCCTTCGTGGAACTCAGCTCAGACGAAGATGACTCACCGAGCTTTATTGCCCCTGACGGAAGTACAACCCTGCGCTACCAGTTACACATTAGCGACGGGATCAACTCATCTGTCCCTGATACCGTCACGGTAACTGTACTAGAACAAGCTGACAACAACACCCACTCTAATCCTGATAGCAGTTCTGACCCTGACACCGGCTCTGACCCTGACAGCGGCTCTGACCCTGACAGCGGCTCTGACCCTGACAGCGGTTCTGATCCTGACAGCGGCTCTGACCCTGACAACGGTTCTGATCCTGACAGCGACTCTGACCCTGACAACGGTTCTGACCCTGACAACGGTTCTGACCCTGACAACGGTTCTGACCCACAGACCTCAAATACACAGCCTATCGCCCATGCAGGTGATGACCAAAACGCTAACGGGAACAGC
>NZ_LWGA01001038.1:0-2208 GCF_001635235.1 Oleiphilus sp. HI0117
GGTTTGATTGCTAAAATCAGAAAAGACCATTCATTATTGCAAAAAAGTGCTTTTCCTAAATTGGAGAAGCTAATTTCCAAGCGAATTATTGCCGAGCGTGAGTCAACGATTTACAAAGATCTTCTGCGAGATTTGCAAAAGATGCTGCATGGCTCGCAATCAGTTTTGAATGACCGTTTGGCTAACTTATACGAGCGTCACGAAGGGCTAGAAAGAGAAGTACTAAGCCCCGAAATGTTGCAGAATCTAGCCAAAGAAACGCACACCGAGCACGATATCTATCACCGCAAACTGATCACTTTACGCTCTAGTCGACGTTTGATGGAGTCGCAAGGAGAAGTATTGCAGCAATTGGTTAGTGAAGAGCGCTTGAAAGAAGTGCTCAAACATACCAAGCGTGATATGCAAGATTGTTGGAGCACCGTTGGCTTGGTTCACTCGATGAATAAATTTTTCGATAAGATGGATAAAGAACTCGATAATGTCGAGAGTGAAGCAAAAATTGCCGACAAAATGGTTCATGCAATTTATAAGCGCTTCAAGTCGGACGTTCATGCCAAGTACCTTAAACCAAGAAAGTTTACAATTGGTGAGCAGCGCAAAGCGCTAGAGGCTTTGAAAGCAAAGTTGGTGAAGTTCTGTCGACGACCTAAAATGTTTATGACGGAACAATCGGTGCTGATAAATCACTTTTTTAATACCTTTGCTGCAGAGATGCGTCTGATCCAGCTGCAAATTATTAAACAAGCCAAGCAGTGGCCAGAAGAGGCTTTATTACCGCTTATTCAATATACTCATGAGCAAAAAACCATGCTCGAAGAGCGTGTGAGCCACTTAAGGAATTTAGCGAGTTCGAGTAAGGACAAAAAGGTTCAGCAGGCTAAATTGAAAGAACTGATCGATAGAACGCATCAGCAAATTAGCGAAGTTGAGCAAATACATCAGAGCCTGAGTACACCGCCGCCAAGCAATGTGATTAGTATTCAGGATATTGCCATTCGCTAGAGGGCCGTTTACACTCCGCTTTTCTTGATACGCATCATAAAGAGCCCTAATCCAACGCATGCCTGAAACTGCCAGTTCCTCACCAAACACTTCTAACGCGCAAGCGATGCACTCTGTAGGTATCGTTGAGCCGAAAGTTGCACATTTTGACCAAGCGCTAAATCTGATCAGTGGCAAGACGCTGCAACAATATGAGCTTGTCTATGAAACTTACGGCGAGCTGAACGAAAACAGAACTAACGCAATATTGATCTGCCATGCCTTGAGCGGCGATCATCATGCCGCGGGTTTTCATTCGGAATCTGATAAGAAGCCTGGCTGGTGGGACTCGTGTATAGGCCCAGATAAGCCAATAGATACCAATCGCTTTTTTGTGGTGAGCCTGAATAACCTGGGTGGCTGCAGTGGTAGTACCGGGCCAAACACTATCAACCCTGAAACCGGTGAGCTCTATGGCCCAGACTTTCCTATTATTACTGTTGACGATTGGGTCGAAAGTCAAGCTCGCTTGGCTGACCGTTTAGACATTGACGTTTGGGCTGCGGTGGTCGGTGGGAGTCTAGGCGGTATGCAGGCTTTGGCGTGGTCGCTCAATTATCCCGAGCGTTTGAAACATGCGGTGGTTATTGCCTCAACACCTAAGCTGACTGCTCAAAATATTGCTTTTAATGAAATCTCTCGTAAAGCGATTACCTCTGACCCCGATTTTCATCAAGGTCACTATTACAGCCAAGATACCATACCGTCGAAAGGCTTGATGCTCGCTCGTATGATTGGTCATGTGACCTATCTGTCTGACGCCTCAATGGGTGAAAAGTTTGGTAGGGATCTAAAGGAAGAAGCCTTCAACTTTGGCTATGATGTTGAGTTTGAAGTCGAGAGCTACCTAAACTATCAAGGTGAGCGCTTCTCAAAAACCTTTGATGCCAATACTTATTTATTAATGACACGGGCTTTGGATTACTTTGACCCGGCTGAAAAAACAGAAGGTTCTCTTGAGAAAGCACTAGGCAAAGCCCAGTGTGGCTATTTTGTTGTTTCCTTTAGTACAGACTGGCGCTTTTCTCCCGAGCGTTCAGAGCGTTTGGTTGAAGCTATGACTAAAGCAGGTAAACGTGTCTGTTATGCAGAGGTAGACTCAGAATATGGACATGATGCGTTTTTAATTCCAACGGAGCGCTATATGGCTATCTTCTCAGCTTA
>NZ_LWGA01001039.1:0-2523 GCF_001635235.1 Oleiphilus sp. HI0117
CTTCCATCTGTGTACTGAAGGTGCCGTAACTGGGTTGTCGGTAATAAGCAACACCTGCGGCTTGTGCAGCAATTCGGTCAGTGGCGTAGGTCATTGCCAAATAGCCTTGGACTCCTGCCTGGATGATATTTCCTACCACGTCATGTTTCGTCAAACTCGCTGAATTGTCTGCTTCAAGCTGTGCTTGGGTATTTTCCAACTTTGTTTGTAAGTCCTCGAGTTGTGTTGGGCTGATCCCTTGCATATCAATTCCAATCGCTTGGTATTGGCCAGCCACAACATTGTTTTCAGTAAACTTGAAGCTCTGTTGTGCCGGTGCAAAACCTAAACGTGTCTTTAAGGACTCACCTAAGGCAATTGCTGGCGTACTGTGTACCACCTCACCGTCAACCGTTAACTCACCAATCATTTGAATTGCACCTGCGGGTAAACTGCTTGGCAGATCATCAACAGTTTCAATCGTCTCGGGTAAATAGCTTTCGATCGCCGCTTCATCGTCTGCCGTAGCGGGACGGAAGCTGAAGGCGATATCTTTACCTACAAGATTAGTCGTGAAGTCTGATAATTCAAAGTATTCACTCCCCCAGCTGAAGCTTTGGCCATAATCGTAACTGATGGCAGAACCCACTTGATAATGGAACTTATGAAATAAGGTTTCAGGAAGGTGATCAATGGTTGCGCTGAATTCAATCTCATAGCCCAGAGCAACTTCTTCAAGTGCTAAAAACTCGCTAGGAATGATGGTTTGCAAGCCCAACACATCGCCCAATGTTGCGTTTGGCGCATTGTTATTTAGATAGGTTTCCAATTCAGTTTGATAGTTGGCCAACTCCGTTTCAATTAAGGAGGTGTTAACACCTTGTACCCAACCTTCAGCTTCGTTACTGACTGAACTTTCTTCCAAGGAAGTTAATAAACCTTGCGCATCAAAAGCGACCTGATTTTCAAGATCCAACCCATCGGTATAAGTGTATTGTTTAAAGCTCGGGTCCAGGCTATACCAGGTTTCACCTTGCTTTACCTCAACCCAGACATGCTCAAGCTGTATCTCTTCAACATCACCCCCATAGCTATACTGGTGTTGTGGAATCCCACCTTGGCTCATAAGGTTGGCAACCGCTGCAGCATTCTTAACGTTACCCACCCAATTTCTTGCTTGGTCGGCAGGTATATTGACGACACCGTATTTATATCTTGCTTCGTGACCCGCGGCTCTTAGCAGCGAGATCAATAAGCTTGAGCTATCAAAGGCATTGCCTTGTTCTGATTGAAGCGTGTAATCAGCACCTTGCATCACACCAAAGCTCGGAATCCAGCGAATAGTATCGTGTACCCAGTTATACAAACTCAAAGGATCGGTGCCGAGTTCCGCAACTTTGCCTGTAATCGCCTGAGTAATCTCTGTGGCACTGTCAGTCGTAGAATAGCTTCCATTATCAGTCCCTAATAAGCTATTAATTTGAGTTTGAGAGGAATAGATTTCACGAGGAGCCGAACCAATAAAGTCTAAATCATTACTGTAACTTTCGTGAGGGCGAGATAAAGGCGACTTGAGTAATGTAAGCGCTTGAGTAATCGCCTTACGTTTTTCACGCTGCCTGGAAGCATCTTCGCCTATCTTTTCGATAGTCTCCAAATTCTGATACAGGGCATTCATATCACGCTCATAGACTTCGTTATTCAGCGCCTGGCGTTGCGATATTTTATCT
This sequence comes from Oleiphilus sp. HI0117, assembly GCF_001635235.1. Taxonomy (NCBI): domain Bacteria; kingdom Pseudomonadati; phylum Pseudomonadota; class Gammaproteobacteria; order Oceanospirillales; family Oleiphilaceae; genus Oleiphilus; species Oleiphilus sp. HI0117. The sequence continues at coordinate 1,710 of NZ_LWGA01001039.1, forward strand.
AACGCCTTTTGCTTTTGAAGGTGAGCTAGCCTTACAGACATTTGCTCGCGAAGGGCGTCATCTAACTCTTTAATGAGAGCAAGATTCTCAATTTGTGTTGATGGCTTTGCCTTTCCTTGACTCGAAGGTTTACTCGCTTCTCGAAGTAAGTGCTTCAAGTTTGTACGAAGCTTTTCAAGTTCAGCGCCCAGCGGATAATAGTGTTCAATTTGGTTTTGCGCAGGTTCTTTTGTCATTCGCTCTACCGCAGCGTGCACATAAGAGCTGTACCAAACAAAACAGATTAAGGTCAAAACGATACGTGCGATAAAACGCATCATTGGAGAAAGATGAGAAACCATTGCAGCATTCCCTTTTGAATTAGTTGTGCACAGTAAATTTTCTTGATTGCTTAAGTTCATGGTATCCCTCCTCATGGTGCCGCGCACAGCTCGTTATCCAATGAGCATTGGAAGCGATTTAATTTCTTCGGTGCATTGTGAACATCGATTGAGTAATGCACTGGCTGACTGTTTCCGTATTCGTCCATAAGCACAATCTCAACGTCATGCACACAATCGGCTTCATCCGGCATCCAGTTAATTTCGTAGGCACCCTCATAAGGCTGATTCGGCGTAATGGTCATACCTTGTGGTGCGTTAACCAAGCTTGCTACGACATTGCCACCTAAGCTGGATTCGCCGAAGAAGCGATATTGATAGGCTTGACCTACGAATGCCGTGGTCAATGGTTTGTTGATTAGGCTGAGCTCGGCGTCTAGAGACTCAGAGCTTTCGACTACATCTACATACCAGAACTCGTTATTTGCAGACGC
>NZ_LWGA01001040.1:0-2802 GCF_001635235.1 Oleiphilus sp. HI0117
ATGCAAATGGTGCAACATGCACCACCCATAATGGTTACCTGAAGGCTAGTTACATCATACTGTACTGAACACAATAAACATCGAATTAAGGCTAGATCACGGATTCATTTTGTCTGGTTTAGGTTGAAATATGAAATCAAAAATTACTCTGATGTTAGGAATACTTTTCTTTGCGTTTAGTTATCATGCTAATTCTGCTGAAACTACTAAGCTGGCGAACGCAGAGATTACTAATCTAATGATTGACTCTATTAATGGCGATGTGTTGTTTATAAGTGCTGAAGGTGAATTGACTGGTACAACATGCACAACTAATCAGACATGGGAATATGTACTACCGGTAGCATCGGATGCTAGAACCCAAACAATGATTTCGTTTCTCTTAACTGCGTACGCTGCAGGTAAAAAAGTGACTTTGAGAGGGACTGGTGTATGTGGAGATACATATTCTTCGATTGAAACACTCTATAGAGTTAAGCTCGATTAGTTACGATAAAGGTGTCGGATCTATTTTCCTACTGCTGTTTTTAGGCTCAAGCGAGTTGGCTCTGATGGAAATTAGAACGTCGTAAACAGGTTGGATAAGGAAGTTACTAAATGAGAAAAATAATCTTTGCCGTTGTGATGTTGTTAATAAGCGTAGACCTGTTCGCAGCGCACGGTAGAACTGCTTCAGCAGTGCCTACGCAGCTTATTCTCGCTCGTAGTGAAGGAGTGATGGTTCTAGGAGCTTTTGGAAATCCAGCAGCGTGCGAGACCACTAATTCAAATATCATAAACGTTGATAGAGTTTGGGTTCCACGCAGTCATGCAGAATATGAAACCATATACTCAACGCTTTTGGCTGCCATGATGGCGAGTAAGAAAGTTAATTTTTATATTCACTCTTGTACTACAGTCCCTTGGTTTGGTGGGGATATGGCTGAGTATAACCAAATGACAGTTGGTGATGTACGAATATTTAAGGATTAATGTTTAAGTCTCATTTAGGTTGAAGCCGGAAGCTAGTTCAAGTAAAGGAAACTATCAGCGTGAAATATCTATTATTATCTGTTTTATTATTTTTTTCGGAACTCTCGAATGCTAACCCTTTATGGACGCCAGCAGAAGGGAGTCTAGTTGATATCGTAAATCCGGGGACAAGGTCTCAAGGTGCCACATATTTTACCTTGAAAGGCGTGTCGTTTTCAGGCTGTACTAAGTCAACGGGCACAATTCTGTGGAAGGATACCAATAAAAACTATAACGAGATTTATAGCCTTTTGTTGGCTGCAAAGATGGCTAATAAGAAGGTCAGGTTGTATTACAAGAGTCCTGATGGGTGTGACTATCCAGAGCTAATTCAGGCCTATATGTTGTAAGTTATGAATGGTTAATCAAAGTCGATATTAGGTTGATAACGGAAACTTCGTTTGGCTTAAAGCTAACATTGTGAAATATCTTATTGAATGATTAAAAGGAACATTTAATGAAAAAAGTAAGTGTAATAATTCTAGCTTGCTTTGTTGCATTGCCAGTTTTTGCTGGCGGTTGGACAAATGGTGGACGCATTACCGAGATTGAGATTGTAAGGGCTCAAGGTTTTATGGTTAAAGGTAATTTTGGTGATGCGAATGATTGCGGGATATCAGATTATCTTTGGGTTCCTATCGATAACACTCAATATGATATTACTTATTCGACCATCTTAGCTGCTTATATGGCGGGTAAAAAAATTAAAGCTTACGCACATGAATGCAGAGAGATCGGGTGGCATGGAGGGTCTTACAGCACTATGACAAGTTCTGGTGCGATGTATTTAAGGGATTAATAACAGTTATAGGTTGGTTGTAGAAGCTGATTTAGGCTTTTTAAATAAGCTACTTTTGGCTCATAAGATTATATTGGGATAGGTATTAAATAATGCGAGTGTTTTTGTTAGCAGTGGTTTTAGCGCTTTATTCAGTAAACTGTTTTTCCGCTACAGAAAGTAGTTTTGATACCAAAGTCGAGCGAATTTTTGCCTACACTGAGTTTGGTAATGGGGATGTAGGATTTTGGCTTACTGAAAATGAAGGGAAGGAGTGCTATGGATATTGGATGTCACCAATTTCGAAAGGGTTTGATGCAAATTTCAGTTTATTACTCTCAGCTTATCATGCGAACAGCAATGTAATCGTATATGGAAAGCTAGGTGATGATAATCGGTGGCCTGGGTCAACTTCCGGGCACTATTGTAAAGTGGATGTAATTATTCTCAAAAAATAGGTGGAAATGTACGATGCCAGAAGCGTTTTCTGGAATGGCTATTTTAGGTTGTTAGTGGAAATTAAGGATATGAAAAAAATACTAGCTGTATGCTTATTGTGTATTTCAAGTGATTTATTTGCCTACGAGTATTTAACCGATCTATCGGGGCCAGGTGTCACTATCAAAAGATATTTTGTACATAAAAATGGTGGTTTAAGTTTGATTTTGAATGAAAACGTCCCAAAAAACTCGGAATGTAACGTTAAGAATCACGTTTATATTAAGCCTGATATAAACGGTCAAAGTTTAATGACATCGGCAGCACTAGCTGCTTTTGCGTCGGGTAAAGCAATAGGTCTTCACGGAGATGGTTGCGAGACTATTCCATTCTGGGGCGGAAGTTCTACAAGACCGATTGTGACTGATTTATGGGTGTTTGAGTAAATATTAAAGTTTTATTTACAGTTAATAGAGGTCGGTTTAGACGGTCTCAAATAGGTTGATAGTAGAAACTTCAAGCTTCAACCGGGCGTTGTTAAAAAGAGAAAAATGGAGAATCACTCAGTGAAGAAA
>NZ_LWGA01001041.1:0-2487 GCF_001635235.1 Oleiphilus sp. HI0117
GAGCACCGGCATAGTCGAATTAACTTTGTTACCCCAGAGCAAAGGCACTTAGGTCTGGATGAAGAAATATTATCGAAGAGGGATGAGCTTTATCGCAAGATGAAAAGAAAGAACCAAATAAGGTGGTCAAAAGCTACGCGGAACTGGGAGAAAGTGGGTGACGTTAAGTTGAACCCGGAGAAGGAAAAACAAGCAGCTTAAATGCTCAGGCGACAACTACCTTGAAAAACGCCGCTTCTGCCAAGCCTTGAGCTTGTTACTCTCAAGTAAGTTTGAGAAGTAATCCTGAACACTTTGATCGGTATGTTCCTTAAGCCGGACGTCCGTATAATACCGAATAAACTGCTCACAATGACGCACATACCACTGGAACAGAGCGGGCTTGATATTGCGCTCAGAAAGTTGAGCTATATAGTTGTTCCAAAAACGTTTTTCTCGATCATCCGTGACCTGAGACATATCTATTTCCTTATGCTTTATTTACAATCCTTTGTAAATTTCAAATATGGATTATACGGACGCCGCCTAATAAGGTAAATTATGGATTCCGTATAAGAAACTGTTATGTTTCATCAGTAAATCACCAAGGAAATAGAAATGATTAAAAAGTCACTCGTACTACTCATCTGTATTGCTATATCAGCTTGTAGCGCTGGATATCGCATTGATCAGGCTACAGCGCAATATGATCGAGTTGAAGATCAAGTATCCCTCGGAGATGCTAAAGAAAAGGTTCTAGCAATCTTAAGGCCTACTCAAGAATCCGTACCTCGGAACTCGCGCAAAAAGGCAGACAGATATATTAAAGAAGGCATAAACGTAGAAATTTACTATATGCGTACCGGCCGACAAGCTGATGGCATCACAACTGATGATGAATTCACACCATACATATTCAATGACGGCAAGCTTGTAGGCATTGGCTGGGGCTTAATCGGCGGGCCAAAGAGCCAGGGGCAAGCAACATCAAGCACATATATTAACAACACTACAACTACCGTAGTGTATTAAAAACATAACAAGTGCATCTAGCAAGGACTTGGTTAAACTGTCACCTTTTTTGCAAAGAAACGCAAAAAATCCGCCAGTTCAACCAAGCCGCTAATGCAGGCGTTAAATGCCGGTAATCAGCATATCTATGGCATCGATGATTTCATAGCGATATTGTTCAAGTGAGTCTACTTCTGATTTTAGTAGTGACTTAGGTACAGTGGTCATCTGATTCGTCACAAGAACAAATTCTTCGCTGTCGATATTGATGGTAGGGCATAGCTTTTGGGCTGCTTTTTCGTTTACTTTTTTTGAAGGGGTTAGCGGTATAACCAGTCTAGAGTTTAAATCACTTAACAAGTTGTTCTGAACATCTACAAAATATGGGTAGGTTTTTTTGCTGCTTTTATCTTTATTCAGGTACAGCGTAAATTGGCTCATTAAAAACTCCTAAACGAGTCAGAGAATAAACCGTTTTCATCACTTAGCTTATTAAGTTCATCAATTGCATCTTTGTTTTCTTGAAGCCATTGCTCGCGCTGCGCGTTTTTCACTTGCACAATTAGAGCTTGTTCAAGTGTGGCAGATAAATTTATTTTCAAGCTTTTAGCTTGATTTAAAAGGTCGCTATTTACTGTTAAGTTGGTAGCTTTTTTAGGTGCTTGTTGGTCAAAAAATGTCTGCATGTTATTTGCTCCATATGCGCATATAATATGTGCATCTATGCTATTCCATAAAAAAGCATTTAACAAGCGCCTCCAACGGACAAATTTTACTGTCACCATTTTTGCGCTGCGCTGCAAAACTGCCGCCAGCAAAATTTGCTCGTTGAGGCGGGCGTTATGTTTTCAAATAAAGGATTGGTCAATTGAAGTTTAAGTCTGCGCCTTTGAAAGAAACAAAATTCTACGAAAGAGTTAAGGAACTGGCAGCAGATGAAGTTCAATCGCGTGAAGCAATGATACAACGTTGGCGCTGCGCAGTCGGAAGTGACGGGAAATTCGATGTATTTTTTACTCAATTAATTGGTTCAAGCCATCAAATGAGGGATGGTTATTATTGTTATCTATTGATTATTAACAACGATGAAATTTACATAGATTATGATTCCCGAGGCATACAAATTAGAGATACTGACACAGCGAAGAAATATGATAAGCGCAGTCTTGTTAGCCTTATTGAGAGTGCAAGGAAAGGTCGTGGCGATAAAAGCCCAATACCATGGTTCAGGCAAACATAACAAGGCCAGGCAGCATCGCTCCCTGCGGTCGCTGGACCTCGTTTCACTCGGCCGCTGCTGGCGGCGTTATAGCAGGAATGGTGATTTATGAATATTATGGATGAGCAAGTATCACTATTGAATGAGTTGAGCGAACTCATGATGATAAGCAGTGAGCTAGGGTATGAATCTCTTTCGTGTGAGTTTAAATATCACACTTCAGAAGATGGTAGTAGTTCAATAGGATCCAAATTTAGTTATGTAATTGATGGTAAAAG
>NZ_LWGA01001042.1:0-3275 GCF_001635235.1 Oleiphilus sp. HI0117
AATAGCTTTAGCATCAAGCTGTGCTTCATCTAATTCAGCGCTTACGCCCAAGAATGTATTCATGGTTCGTTCGGCGTCAGGGGTAATCATAACCAGACATTTTCCGGTTGTACCATTCGGGTGGGCTTTATCGCTTGTGGTCACGCCCGCTGCTTGGGTATCTTGTTGGAAGAATAGGCCGTTTTCGTCGTCTGATACTTTGCAGGAATAATAGGTCTTGGCACCGAAGTAACTGGCAGCGATAATCGAGTTGCATGCCGAGCCGCCGCTGGCTCTTTTACTACCAACCAAGTGTTCTTTCATTAGCTCTAGTATTTCGGCTTGGCGGGTTTCATCCACCAAGGTCATTAGACCTTTCTCAATATTAGCTTGGGATAGGAATTCATCGGTGACTTCAATTTCAGTATCGACGAGGGCGGCGCCTAAACCATAGACGTGATATTGTTGCATAGTAATTGCCTTGCTAGTTGGCTAATGGTGGTGTCCATTATATACAGCGTCATTTGCGTATGGCAAAGACGATTTATACGCTTGGTGAATAGCCTGCGCGGTAGATAGCATGAAAAAGGATATATGAGGAAGAACCTTGCTTGGAATGAATAGAAATGTATTGGTTTTATTGTTATCTGGTGCGCTGGGCTTGTGTATTGCGCCAATGGTTGTGTTTATCGGTGGTTTGGTCGGGGCATCGCTTGCTCCTGATCCAGAACTTTCCACATTGCCTGTAGCGGGCATTGTTATTGGTACCGCCTGTGCCGTGATTCCGGTCTCGCGTCTAATGCAGCGTTTCGGTAGAAAAAAGATCTTTTTGGCTGCCTCCTTATATAGCGCTTTGGTATCATGTTTTGCTGCGATTTCTATATCTTATGAAAGTTTTTGGTTGTTTTGTTTGAGTACTGTATTGCTAGGTGGTGCCCTGGCCGTTATTCAGCAATATCGTTTTGCGGCAATGGAGAGTGTTGAGCCATATCTGGCACCAAAAGCTGCATCCTTCGTGTTGTTGGGTGGGCTTATTGCGGCGATACTAGGGCCAGAGCTGGCTCATCTGGGGAGGGCGTTGCATGAAGTGCCCTTTTCGGGCTCGTTTACTCTGCTTTCAATTCTTTGTTTATTAAGTGGTGTTGTTATGTTGTTTTTTCAGCCCGTTGTCGTGACAGGGGGTGAGGAAGAACTCGGCGGCCGTCCTTTAATTGATATCATGCATTCATCCTTATTTTGGGTGGCGGTGATGTCGGCAACCATAGGTTATGCGGTGATGAGTTATGTTATGACCGCTACGCCCGTCAGTATGCATGTCATGGAAGGGCATTCTTTAGAAGATACTAAATGGGTTATTCAGAGCCATATTCTTGCGATGTTCTTGCCTTCCTTAGTGAGTGGATATCTGATTTCAAAGTTTGGTGAATATCGCTTGATGCTGGCTGGTTTGGCAGCTTATACGGTGTGTTTGATGATAGCGCTTTCAGGTCAGAATGTGATGCATTATTGGCTTGGATTGGTGTTGCTAGGTATTGGTTGGAACTTTCTATTTGTCGCAGGTACGGTTTTGCTTCCTAAAGTGTACCAACCTGCCGAGAGGTATAAAGTACAGGGTTTTAATGACTTTTTTGTGTTTGTATTCCAGGCTGCGGCATCAATATCTAGTGGAGTAGTTATTTATAGTGTTGGCTGGAATAGCCTGCTTATCTACGCTATTCCGCTAATTTTGGTTCAGATGTTGGTGATCTTTATCTGGAGAATAGGTAAAAGTAAGGAGGGAGAGCTTGTCTAATTATCGCTTTAGTTTTCTTTTGCTTGGAGGTTTAAGTCTGGCTGGCTGCTCCAGCTTGCCGCCTGAACAACCTCAAAATATTTGTAAAATATTCGAAGAAAAGCCAGACTGGCATGATGCCGCGCTCGATGTACGGGAACGCTGGGGAGTCCCTGTTCACATTCCAATGGCCATAATGTATCAAGAGTCATCTTTTAAATACGATGCGGCACCGCCGATGGAGTACTTCCTTGGATTTATTCCTATCGGTCGAGCGAGCGATGCGTATGGTTATTCTCAGGCTAAGACTCCTGTTTGGGGAGAATATGTAGCTGACGCCGGGAGCACCTTTGCAGATCGCGATGATTTTGATGATGCGATTGATTTTGTCGGTTGGTATATGAATCGAAGTAGCAAGATAAACAAGGTTAGTAAATGGGATGCCTACGCACAATACCTAAATTATCACGAAGGGCATGGTGGTTATCGTAGAGCTAGTTATGAAAAAAAACCTTGGCTAAAAAAGGTAGCGAAGAAGGTTGAGGCTCGGGCTAAAAAATATAGTGAGCAATACTGGTCGTGTAAAGATGACTTAAATAGTGGGTGGTTTTAGACAAGATTGATAGGCATAAAAAAACCTCACAAATGCGAGGCTTTTTTATTATTACTTGCGAGTGCTAGATTAAGCTTGCTTACGACGAGCGAAACCTAGACCAGCCAAACCAAGACCTAGAAGAGCTAGAGTGCCTGGCTCTGCAACTGATACTTCGAATGACTGGTGGATGCCGTCACCGCGCGATTCTACGATTACGCCGTCAACATTTTTGTACTTCGTATATGGCTTGCTACCAACTAGAACGTTTGGTGTTGCATAGTTTTGGCCGATGAAGATGCCGAAGTCTTCAGTGCCTGGATCTGTTGTGTTGTCTTCCAGGTCAGCAAAAAGGCTTGAACCCAAGTTAAAGCGAGTAAGCTTTGTGTCTTTGTCAAGGTCAAAGGTAAACCCATCATAGCCATTGCTATTTGTTTTTGCAGTCCAGTTGATAGTATTGCCCCAGTTGCTTGTAGAGGTGTAGTCACTGCCGTCAAAGCTAATGGTTGTAGCTGTAGGAGAGCTGCCATTTACGACTTCGAAGCTACCAAACCATGTGGCGTTTGATGATACATTTGGGCTTCTCCAACGAACATTCCATTGATAGTCATTGCCTTCAGTTGTCCAAAGGTAATAACCGTTTCCTTGTGAGCCAAGGTTGATGTTTGTTGCGGACGTTTCACCAGTGTACTGAGGTGTTGCAAGAGCGCATACAGAGGTAACTGCTAAAGTTGCTGCTGCTAAAAGCTGCTTAAGTTTCATGTAATTTTCCTTATTTGTAATTAAATGACGACTACAAAATAGTCCGTTAATTATAACTGTTGTTCAAAGCATTAGTTGTGCCAATGATCCATAAAATATATATATAACAGTAGGATAAGTTATTTGATATTTTTCTTTCTATGGTTTTTTTGTTTATTGTGTAAAAAAAGC
>NZ_LWGA01001043.1:0-2851 GCF_001635235.1 Oleiphilus sp. HI0117
AAGCTTTAAAAATTGCTGATCGAATCAGGCAGAGCGTAGAGCAACACACCTACCTATATAAGGGCAAAATTATCCCTGTAACCATTAGTGCTGGTACCTCGACCTTCATTCAAAGTGAAACCCTTGATAGCCTGAAAGAGCGAGCAGACAAGGCACTATATAGTGCAAAATTGAATGGTAGAAACCAGGCAGTTTCAAGCGAGCTAAATGACACCCTAACTACCTTGCCGATAAGTCACGCACATTAACAGCCACCAAAACCAACATCACGCTTTCTGAAGTAAAAATTTCGAAATTACACTTAGGAAACCCCTGTTATCCAGAGGTTTCGCTAAGGACTCTAGACCAGCCTCAATTGTATTAGCAGGGATTCGGTCGCGACGATCATTCATTAAGGCTTCAGAGTATTCACAAGTCCATTCCGGGTGCCCTTGGATACTAATCAAGGAATCACTCCATTGAACGGCAAAGTATGGACAAAAATCACTTGTCGCTAGAAGCTTGGATTCTTGCGGTATATTCTGGACTTGATCTTGATGGCTAACAATCATATTAAGGGCATTTCCCTCAAAGCCTAAGTCATAGGCGCACTTGGTTAATTCATTACTTGAAACACCTACACCCCAACCTTTAGAAGATTTCTCAACCGAACAATTCTTTGCTAAAGCCATGATCTGATGACCAAAGCAGATTCCAAACACAGGTATCGATACTCGATCCAGACATTGCACAAACTCTACTAATTTACTTATCCAGAACTCATTATCGTAGACACTGGCTTTGCTCCCAGTGATCACATAAAAACGAAAATCCTGTATCTGTTTAGGATATTCACCTTTACGCACATCATAAGTAAAAAACTCTAAGCTATGCGAGACCTGCGTAAAGCAATCTTCAACCATACCCGGATAGTTTCCGAAGTCGGTCCGGAACTTATCTAGCACGTCATCACACTGCAAAATGGCGACTTTATAGTTATCCATTATGCAGCCTACGCCCCTTCCCCAGGCGTTTCATTTACGCCTTGAATGGCATTTCCGATCAAGCGCGCATAATCAGCTGACGACAGCTGGATAGGGTTGCCACCAGCTGAAGGATCTTCAACAGACATGGCAGCTAATTTTTGTACATCGCCTAAGTTGATACCGATTTCATCTAAGGTACGTGGTATACCAAGGTCTGCTCGAAGTTGGTGGACCCAAGAAATAAACGAGTCTGCGGAACCTCCGTCTAGGTCAAGATATCTCGCGGCGCGCCCGAGCTTTGTTTTGATTTCACTATAATTCTCTTCGAGGACATAAGGCATCAAAATAGCATTTAGAAGACCATGATGCGCACCATATGTTGCACCTATAGAATGTGCGATAGCATGCATCGCTCCCAAACCTTTCTGGAACGCTGCAGCCCCCATACTTGAAGCAACCAGCATATGCATCCGCGCTTCTAGGTTATCGCCATTTTCGTATGCAAGCTGGAGATTTTCTTTAATCAGGCGCATACCTTCAAGCGCAATACCCTCAGCCATCGGGTGGTAAGAAGGTGAGCAAAAAGCTTCAAGGCAATGTGATAAGGCATCCAAGCCCGTTGCAGCGGTAATTTTAGCTGGCAAACCTGTCGTTACGTTGGGGTCCAATATCACTAGCACTGGTAGCATCTTTGGGTGGAATATAATCTTCTTTAGGTGTTTTTCTGAATCAGTAATGACAGAAGCACGACCAACCTCTGAACCTGTTCCAGCTGTTGTAGGAATTGCAATAACAGGTGCAACACCCTCCTCCTTTACCTTGCACCAGTTATCGCCAACATCCTCAAACTCCCAAATAGGTAGCTCTTGCCCAACCATTAAAGCAATTGCTTTTGCTGCATCAAGTGCTGAGCCACCACCAAAAGCGATTACTGAGTCATGCTTTGAGCGTTTAAACTGCTCAACACCGCGGCACACATCTTCTTGATTCGGGTTGGCTGATACCTGATCATAAACATCAAACTTAATGTTTGCGCGCTCAAGTGTCTGCTTGAGTTCATCACAAATAGGTAAGCTCGAAAGACCGGGATCCGTCACGATTAAAGGATGTTCAAATCCCTTTTCCTGGCACTGAGTAGCGAGCTCAGCCAAACGACCGGCGCCCGAAATAATCTGATTCGGGTAGTTCCAGTTCCCCTCCAATATATGCATAGTCAATTACTCTCAAATAGATTTTATATGGTAAGACTTTAGTTGGATGTAATTATCAAAGCCGTGCACAGACAAAGAGTAACCACGCCCGGTATTTTTCACCCCTGTCCACACCAATTCGGGATCTAGAAAATCACAGCGATTAACAAAAAAAGTACCCGTCTCAATCTTTTCGCCTAGCGCAGTCGCAGCCTCTAGGTCATTGCTATAAATAGCTGCACTCAATCCCAGGTCACTGTCGTTCATAAGCTTTACTGCTTCTTCATCGGAGCTAACAGCCATTATCCCCACAACTGGACCAAAGGTCTCATCACGCATTACTGACATCGAGTGATCAACATTCGTCAGCACTTGAGGTGCTAGATAGGCCGTACCATTCTGATCAAGAGGGAAATTTGTGACATCGATATTGGCTTTGGCACCTGAATCAATTGCGCCTTGAATCTGTTTGCGTATTCTTGCTGCCGCCGAAGCATTGACTACCGGACCAAGCGTCGTTGCCTGATCATTTGAGCAACCCAGGACATACTCCCGAGTAAGCTCTACAAAGCGCTCGACATACGCACTATAAATTGACTGATGAACATAAATCCGTTCGAGCCCACAACACGACTGACCGGAATTAAAGAAAGCACCATCTACAGTTGATTCAACAGCATATTCAAGGTCAGCATC
>NZ_LWGA01001044.1:0-2674 GCF_001635235.1 Oleiphilus sp. HI0117
TCTCAAACCCCTTAAGCACCCCAACCCTATACATATAGGAGCTCTTGAATATCACAACCACCATTAAAAATACTATTAAATGCTGATACTCACTTTCAATAAGTACACTAGGAAACACGAGTGCAACAAACGCCACACAAAAACATATAAACGCCGTTTTAATTAATTGAATACGTTTAAAATAAGTATGAATCGCATGGATAGCATCAAGATCATTATGAGCGCGAGCTTCAGCGATAAATTTAATCGCACCAATACTTATACCTGCATTAGTTAATACAATTAATACTCCTGCTATTTTGACCATATAACTATAGATACCAAAAGCATCAACCCCCAGCGTACGAGCTATTAATATTGATACAGCTAACCCCAAAAAATACTCAAAATAAATGCTTATGGAGGAGTAATAGGTATTCTTCAGAACCTTAGACACTCTTTTGCCTCATAACAAAACTTTTACTGCCAAGTAAATAACGACTAAAGAACCAATCGTAGATTTAATAAGAACAGATGAAAAAGAGCTATATCGAAATCGAAGCTCTGGATCTCCACGCCGTCCCTTAGTAGCCCGGTAGTATACGGCAACAAGCATCCCACAAAAGATATACAATAGTGGTGTATAAGCTCTACTTAAAAAGAAGCTTGTTACCATAAATCCAATCATGGAATATGTGAGAGTCCGAGCTATTTCAGACTCCTGTAAATCAATATGATTAACAAAACTCTTTTCCATTTTTGGGTACCAGAGCACGAGTAGTAAATAAACACAACCAACCATAAACCCCATCCAAAGGAAATATCCAAGCAATCCTAATTCTGAAAAAACCAAGACAAAAGAGTTATGCGCCGTCAAATGATGATATTCGGTAAACTGCCCCATTCCTACTCCAAGCACTGGATTCGACATCAACATGTGAAACCCCTCGTACCAAGCATCTAATCGCCCTTCTGCTGACGCCTCTTCCGAATCTATTTTTCTAAATTTCCCCATTACAAAGATTGCTAAAGGAAGCACAAACGCACCTAGAGACAGGCTTTTTTTCAACCCATATTTCAAATAGAACCAAACTACTAGTTGACTCATAGTGCCAAGTAAAGCCCCTCGTGAATTTGTCATATAGATTCCATGCAAGATAAAGGCTACAACAATACAAAAAGCTGGCTTAAGGTAAGCTTTAGCTCTAAACAAGAAGTACATAGCCATTGGAAGAATCATTACAAAAAACATCCCCAAATCATTCGGGTCACTAAAAATCCCCAAATAAGTTATTCTTGTCTTTTCTGACAAACCAGCTCCACTCCAACCTAGGCCGGTCTCGGATGATTTCTGAACACTCCCATCATGCACCATTACCAAAGCACAACCTATGAGAAATAACATAGCTACTCTCTGTTTTTGAAGAGTAGTTATAGTGTTTTGAATTAGTAAAAAGGGTAAAAAAATTGAAGTGATAAACGTAGTTACTGACCCAATTGCGCCACCAATCCAGCCATTAGCAATTCCAGAAATCAAGATTACGGGAATCATCAAGACCAAAAAAACATTCTGAGGAGCATCAAACCGATTGTTTTTCTGGGCAAACATAAACAGAGCAGCAAATATTAGAGAAATTTTTACCAAAGGAAAGCCAAATAGGGGCGCAAAGAACTCTTGAGGCCTAACAAAAACAAAAAAGAAATATGCTAGTAAAGAAATAAAAGCCACTTAACGCTATCCATACCTACAATCTGAAGTATAATATCAAGGCTCGACCTCGGAAGGCTTAAACTAATCTCAACCCACGAACAACTTACCCTACTCAACCGCTCTATTAAAGGGTGAACGCTTTCTTATTACCCCGATTATCAGTAATTCCAAGTATACGTTTCTTCTCTAAAATAACGAAATACGAACCACAAATCCTACAGAAAACTCCTCATAATCACGATACACATCGCGACGGTTATCTCGCGTCTCATATTGAATATAACTTTCTGCACTAATATCTGGCGAAAATTGATAGTTCCCGTTTATTTGGTAAGTTAGGAGTTCCTCTTCGCCAAGCTCTTCTCGCCCAAGATATTTGGTCTTTACTAACTGCAAACTAGCACCAGTCGAGAAGCCTGGGAAAACCTCTTTCTCAAGAGCAAACAGTCCATTTAGAACTTTTTCGTCACTATTTTGAACAGAATAATCTTCATAATCCCAAGCCAAGGCCAAGCTATAGCCATATACCCCTAACTCTCGATCAATACTTAACCCTGCCGAGCGACGCCTTACAATATCATTCCCCTGCACAACAAACTGGTTAGGGGCACCAGGATTCACCGCAAAGCCAATCGATGAATCTGAAATGTCTTCAAAAAAGTTAATCGTCACATCATGCAGCCATAGTTTTTCCCGAACGAATGAAAGGTTCACAAAGTTCGACTCAGTTTCTGCGTTCGCCTCGGGAACCAAGTGTGTGCGTCCTACACTAATACTAGCAACCCCATCAACAAACTGGCGTGACACACCAACTCCTAGCTGTATACGATCATACTTTTCGCCACCATCAGCATCCAGCATCACTTCGTATGCTCCGGTCCAATTCATCGAAGTTATAGAGCTGATTTGATGTGTAACGACCACGGACAATTCAGCCCGCTTTGTATCAGCCGTACCTCTTTGAGAGTTCTCTGCGATAATATA
>NZ_LWGA01001045.1:0-982 GCF_001635235.1 Oleiphilus sp. HI0117
CTGCAGTAGATAATATTCAGGTTAAGCATGGTGGTAAGATCCGCCTGCATAATATGAAGTCGATTGAGCGTAAAGACGGCTGCCTAGTTGTAACCTCTCGCTCTTCTGCGCTAGCAGTAGCTGATGAGCATGGTCGCGAGCGTGAGTGGTATAAGCTTCCTTACGGTGCTGTGATCTCGGCTAAAGACGGTGACAAGATCGAAGCGGGTGGTGTGGTTGCTAAGTGGGATCCACATACGCACCCAATCATTACCGAAAATGGTGGTAAGGCTCAGTTCGTTGGAATGGAAGAGGGTATTACTGTAACGACTCAAACTGATGAGTTAACAGGTCTATCCAATATCCAGATTATCGATCCGAAAGATCGTCCATCTTCAGGTAAAGATATTCGTCCAATGGTTCAGCTTGTGGATGAAGATGGTAACCCTGTCTTGTTACCAGGTACAGATAATCCGATTCAGGTATTCTTGCCAGCTAACGCTTTGTTAAATATGCGTGATGGCGACATGGTTGAAGTAGGCGACGTCTTGGCTCGTATTCCTCAAGAGTCATCTAAGACTCGTGATATCACAGGTGGTCTACCGCGAGTAGCTGACTTGTTCGAGGCGCGTAAGCCTAAAGAGCCTTCTATCTTGGCTGAAATTTCTGGTGTTGTTAGTTTCGGTAAAGAGACTAAGGGCAAGAAGCGATTAGTGATTACGCCTAAAGATGGTGCTGAGCCGTATGAAGCATTGATTCACAAGTATCGCCAGTTGAACGTATTCGAAGGCGAAACAGTAGAAAAGGGTGAGGTTATCTCGGATGGACCTTCTAACCCGCACGATATTTTGCGCCTACTGGGTGTTGTGGAGCTATCTAAATACATCACTAACGAAGTGCAGGACGTTTACCGTTTGCAGGGTGTTGTAATTAACGATAAGCATATCGAAGTTATCGTGCGCCAGATGTTGCGTAAAGTTGAGATTACGCAGTCTGGTGATAC
>NZ_LWGA01001046.1:0-2518 GCF_001635235.1 Oleiphilus sp. HI0117
GGTAAACCGTCTTTTATGTTTTGATCTTTAATTAAGGGATAAACCGATGAACCACCGAGGACACCGGGCGCTTCGCTGCACCGAGGAAGGGATTGAGACACATCTAAAAAAGCTTTTATCTTTTCTCTGTGTAGGCCGCAGGCCGCTCTGTGTCCTCGGTGGTGAACCGTCTTTTATGTTTTGATCTTTAAGGGATAAACCGATGAACCACCGAGAGCACCGGGCGCTTCGCTGCACAGAGGAAAAGATTGAGACACACTATAAATTTTTTTACCTTTTCTCTGTGTAGGCCGCAGGCCGCTCTGTGATCTCTGTGGTGAACCTGCTTTTGTGTTTTGATCTTTAAGGGATAAACCGATGAACCATAGAGGACACAGAGCGCTTGCTGCACAGAGAAAGTGTCAGCTTTACTCAAATATCAAATCTGCCCTGAAGATCACTAATTAGCTTTTGAGCAAAGTTCACTATTAGGGGAATATTATCTTTTGACAGATTAATTGCTTGGCTAAGCTGCCCTGCATCTTCAATGTATTCGTGAATCATTTGATTCCGAATTCTTCTTAGCTCTAACCACGTATCACTGCTTTCCAAATAGCCAAGCTTTTCAGCTCTATCCAGATTATCGATCGCGACACCTACTTTTTCTTGCGTAGCCTTGAGCCATGCAACCAACAACTTATCACCAACCGTATCTTGCAGGCGGCAGAAGCGCCCCACATAGGCCTCGAGCACCTCAGCCAAGTCAGGGTTAGTATCTAACTGCGCCGCCTTTTCCTCGTCAAAACCACCTGCAAATAGCTTTCCTTCAGAGTATTGTAGATGAGTAATTTCTTTTGACACGATTCGGCACAGATACCGTAGCCTTTCTAACTGACCTTGATCTAGGGTCATAACTTAATCCCGGTTTCTTTTGCTATGGTATGTATTGGCGAAAGCTCTACACTTGGTGTTTGAAGTATCACATCGGTTTTACGCCCATGAAACAAGCGAGATACTTGCGTGCTTATTTTAGCCGCAACGAATACGAGTTCGTCGATATCGTGCTTTGACACCACGAGTAGGTCTATATCACCGCCCTTTGCATGATCATCCACTCGCGAGCCGAACAACCACACTTCTACGCCAGGATCAATTAAACTGGCAACGATACCTTTAATGGATTGCGCTTGCCCTTCTGTAATTCTCATTTCTGCAAATGACTCTAACTATAATTTAAAGCAGTGAATTTTCATGCCTTATCTTACTGGAAGGAATTAGACTTTGGTAGCCACATAGCGCTTCGCTGCACCGAGGACGGGATAGAGCCACATCTAAAGAAAGCCTTAATCTTTACTCGGTGTAGGCCGCAGGCCGCTCTGTGTTCTCGGTGGTGAACCGTCTTTTGTGTTTTGATCTTTAAAGAAAACCAATTGAACCACAGAGGACACCGAGCGTTTCGCTGCACAGAGGAAGGAATTGAGACACTTCTAAAAAAAGCTTTTTATCTTTTCTCTGTGCAGGCCGCAGGCCGCTCTGTGTTCTCGGTGGTGAACCGTCTTTTATGTCTTAATCTTTAAGGGATAAACCGATGAACCACAGAGGACACCGGGCGCTTCGCTGCACAGAGGAAGTGATTAAGAAATACTAAAAAGCTTTTTGTCTTTTCTCTGTGCAGGCCGCGGGCCGCTCTGTGTTCTCGGTGGTGAGTCGTCTTTTAGGATTTTGAACTTAGGAATTCAATATACCATGGCATCGCTTCGGAAATACCTTCTAGAATTCGATACTCTGGCGCATAACCAAGCTTTGCCTTAGCTTTGCTTGTATCGGCTTGCGAGTGCCTTACATCACCAGCTCGGAAGTCTCTGTAAATTGGCTCTTTCGAAACATCAACATCATTCTCAGCTAGTGCTTTTTGTATAGATACATACAAGTCATTCAAGGTTGTACGATCACCCAGTGCGACGTTGTACACTTCATCTTTAGCTTCGTCAGGTGCAGTGGCCGCAAGAATATTCATTTGCACAGTGTTATCGATATAGCAAAAGTCTCGACTTGTTTCGCCATCGCCGTTAACGAAGACATCTTCACCTTCAATCATTGAAGAGGTCCACTTTGGAATAACCGCTGCATAGGCACCATTAGGGTCTTGTCGCTTGCCGAACACATTGAAATAACGCAAACCAATCGTTTTGAAGTCATAGGTTCTGGCATACACACTGGCATATAATTCGTTTACGTATTTGGTTACCGCATAAGGTGAAAGTGGATTGCCGATATTTTCTTCTACTTTAGGCAGCGCGGGGTGGTCACCATAGGTTGAACTACTGGCCGCGTAGGTGAAGCTTTTTACCTGCTCTTCTTTTGCAGCCTGGAGCATATTGAGAAAGCCAGTGATATTCGCTGCATTCGTGGTAATCGGGTCTGCGATAGAACGAGGAACGGAGCCAAGCGCTGCTTGGTGTAAAACATAGTCAGCACCTGAAACCGCCTTCTGGCAGGTTTCGTAATCTCTGATATCACCTTCGATAAATGAGAAGTT
>NZ_LWGA01001047.1:0-1694 GCF_001635235.1 Oleiphilus sp. HI0117
GGGATGGAAGATGCATTTCGTTTTGACCGCTTATCTGGACGTTACCATTCAATAGATGATGAAAGAAATAAGCCCAGGACGCTGTTTAATCTTTGGCAGGCTGACAAGGGCTCAGAAAATACGCTGCCTGTGCTTAGAGATTTTAAGCAATGGCTAACTAGTTATAAGTGGCTGCCAGGGGCGAGCTTGGTTTACGGGAGTGGTACCTTTATTCCTATGAAAGACCGGGCTCGGTTTAGCGTTTATTTGAGTGAGGGTGGTTTGCAGGCTCGAGCGGAGAATGTTCAGGCACACGAGGCAATTGAGAGCTGGCTTTAAGCTTTAAAACCGGCTTAAGCGATTTAAGTATTCAATCGCACGTTCTTCTGACCAGTAGAGTCCTTCTTTGTTAAAGCCCATAAAGCCAACATGACCACCAAAACGTGGTGTTTCTAGCTCGAAGCAAGGGTTGCTCTTCGCTGCTTCATGTGGGAAACATTGCTTTGTGAGGAATGGGTCATCTAACGCGCTGATAAGTAGTGTTGGTGTATTTATCTGTTCTATATACCTGCTAGAACTCGATTTGTACCAGTATTCTTCTGCACTAGCAAAGCCGTTTAATGGTGCAGTGTAGCGCTGGTCAAAGTCGTAAAAGGTTTTCAGTTTTCTAAAACCTGTTAGGTCAACTTCTTGCGGGAAACGAAGCTTTTTTTCTTTAAGTTTTGCTTTAAGGCTGAACAGGAAATTTTTCATGTAAATTTTATTCTGTGGCAGCGCTAACTGTTTTGAGCTGCTAGTTAAATCACATGGAACAGAAAAGGTAACGGCGCCGCTGACTTCTTTGGGAACGTCTTCGGATTCGCGGCCAAGGTATAAAAGTGTCTTATTGCCACCAATGCTAAAGCCAACTAAGCAGACCTCTTCGTAACCTTGTGCTATGGCATGCTTAACAACGTATTGTAAGTCTCCTGTTTGACCGCTGTGGTATGACTGGAGCTTTCTGTTTGGTTCGCCACTGCATGAGCGGAAGTTCCAGGCAAGCACATCCCAGTTGTTCTGGAGCGCAATTTTCGCCATGCCGAGTATGTATGGACGTTTACTATGTCCTTCAAGGCCATGACTAAGCACCACAAGCCTTTTAAGAGGGCTTTGCTTGTTCTTGGCCCAATCCAGGTCGATAAAGTCTTGGTCGGGTGTTTCCAGGCGCTCACGAGTATAAAAGTCAGCTGATACCTTTCTGAAAACTGAAGGATAGACGCTCTGAAGGTGGCCATTTCTGGCCCACCAGGGAGGAAGGTATTCCATTTATTTATCACCCAGCAAAAAATATCTGGTGATTATGCGGCAAAACAGGCCGCTGTTAAATACTAAAAGTCGAGAAGCTGTTGAACGAGGAAGCCAAGCATGATGCCAGTGATGCTCATGGCCAATACGATGTCGATAAAGGTAAAAGGTTTACTTTCTTGTCTCATGATCTACTCTCTTCTTTATTTGCGACACTAATTACTCAGGTAATGAACCAGCAGCTAAGATAAGTTTGCTAGTTCACGGTAGGTCGCAATTTAAAATATCCTTGTAATGTCGTTGTGGTTATATTGTAACTAAATTATTGATGCTTTTTAGGGCTCTAATTTAAAACAATGTTAAATGTGAGTTTATGTATCTGAGCGTTTGTTAATTTTTAACAAAGCTAATAGAAACGTCTAATTGCGTCG
>NZ_LWGA01001048.1:0-2320 GCF_001635235.1 Oleiphilus sp. HI0117
AAGGCCTGTCTTATTTCCACGATGCTACTAGTATTGTTTGGCAATTTTGGTGAACTCCTTTTAAGTAAGCTTGCGATTAGTATTCATGCATTCAAGATATCCGGTGGCGTGCTTTTGTTTTATACGGCGTTTCGTATGGTTACCAGTAGTTTGTCTTTCGCTGGCAGCGGGAATGGCAGAGATATATCGGTTTTCCCATTGTCCATACCGCTACTTGCGGGGCCTGGCTCTTTAACAGTAAGTATTTTGTTGTTTTCTTCGACTAGTTCGGCTTTGGGCCAGCTTTCTGTGATGTTTGCCATTGTATCTATCAGCACGCTAACCTGTATTCTGATGATTTTTTCGGGCAATGTTAAACGCCTGGTTGGTGCGATAGGTGATGAAGTATTAAAACGTTTTTTAGGAATGATCTTAGCTGCACTGGCAATCCAGTTTATTCTGGATGGCTTGCGAGTATTTACTTAATGTCGGCGAATCAGCTTATGCTGCTATAAGGAATCAAAGCTTATTAAGCGCATTTTCAAGAGAAATGCTTTTTAGGTTTTGTGCCTCGGCAACGTTCTTGTTACAGAGCTCCCCATTAACAATATTCAGACCTTTCATAAAGCCCGGGTTCGTTTCCAGTGCTTTACGACAACCTCTATTAGCAAGCTCGATTACGTAAGGCGCTGTAGCGTTCGTTAAAGCTAGAGTTGAACTTCGTGCAACGGCTCCGGGCATATTGGCGACGCAATAATGTACGACATTATTTATTGTGAATACTGGCTTTTCATGAGTTGTAGGTTTTGAGGTTTCAATACATCCACCTTGGTCTATCGCCACATCTACGATCACGCTGCCGCTTTTCATCTGGCTTAGGTCAGTTTTAGTAATTAGCTTTGGGGCGGTAGCGCCGGGAATTAGCACAGCCCCAATAACAAGGTCGCAGTGAGGTAGGAGTTTGAGTAGGGCTGCGCGACTTGCGTATAGAGTTTTGATGCTGTTGCCAAACTCGCTTTCTAGTGTTCTTAGTGTTTCAATCGATTTATCGAATACGGTTACGTCGCTCCCCATGCCAACAGCGATTTTAGCAGCATTGCGGCCGACAACTCCGCCACCAAGTATCAGAACGCGTGCCGGTTCGACACCGGGGGCACCACTTAAGAGTACGCCGCGACCTCCCTGCGATTTCTCAAGGCAGTGAGCGCCTGCCTGAATTGACATTCGGCCAGCAATCTCTGACATTGGTGTAAGAAGAGGAAGGTGTCCCGCAGCATCGGAAACCGTCTCATAGGCGATGCACGTTGCTTTACTATCTAGCAAGTCGCTTGTTTGCTGAAGATCTGGTGCAAGGTGTAAATATGTAAACAGTATATGACCTGCGGTGAGCTGGCTGCGCTCCCAGGCTTGCGGCTCCTTTACCTTAAGAATCAGGTTTGCTTGGTGAAAAATATCAACAGCAGATTCGAGCACAGTCGACCCTGCGTCAAGGTATTCTTGGTTTGAAAAACCGGATCCTAATCCTGCATCTTTCTCTATAAAAACCTTATGTCCATGAGAATAGAGCTCGTGAGCAATGTTAGGCGTCATGGCGACGCGGAATTCGTTATTTTTGACTTCTTTTGGTACACCAATACGCATTGCTGACTCCTTTAAAAAACGCCAGATATGTTATTAGTATAGCTGTATTTTTAGCGGATGAAGAACGACGTAAGGGGAAGAGGAGGGGGAGTTTGTTTGAAAAGCTCCACCTCTAAGATCCTGGTTTGGGGTCTTAGAGGTGGGTACTAAGCACTCGTTAGCCGCGACGGCGAAATAGTGGTTGATTCATAAAGCTTGCTGCTTGATAAGATTCAGTAAAGTCGGACAAGCCTTCTTGTGCGACCTCAATATCTTTGTCTTCTCGAACTGCATATGCGTCAAAACCGCAGCGTTTCAGATAGAAAAGCTGGTCGTGAAGAATGTCGCCAATTGCACGAATTTCACCCTCAAAGTTCAAACGGTCGCGAAGTATACGAGCATAGGAGTAGCCGCGCCCGTCAACAAACTTAGGGAAGTTTATTGCAATAGCAGGAAGCTTATCCAGGTAGGGTGCAAGCGCTTCCGGTTCTTCGTCGCTGTCGAGCCAAACGCCAACTTCAGAAGCATCAATGCATCCAGGGTTTTCAAGCAAATAGTTTAAGGGAACAAATACCTGGCTCTGCTCAAGCTTGCCTGAAAAACCTTTATCTAGAATTTGCCACGCATCATCGACAATCTTATCTACTTTAATCAGCCTTGGCATATACGCGCTCCTTAAAAGGTAGCATTCCAATTCTACGGAATGTATCAATAAACAGTT
>NZ_LWGA01001049.1:0-1778 GCF_001635235.1 Oleiphilus sp. HI0117
CATTAAATAACAATTACTTATATTCGTAATCACTGAAATCTATATACCTATAAGTGAATAAGTTAGGCTCACTTATAGAGAGCAAAACATGGCTTTGTTTAGTTTTGGTGCGATAGTTGACGCTGAAGCGAGATCTCACTTACTTTCTGATTTCCACATATTTCAGCCGATGCAAACCCTTTTCATCCAGCTCCAGTATAAAGCTAACCTTATCACCCGCCTTGAATGGCTCAAGTGACAAAGACTCACTAACTCTGAAAGTCATCAACATAGGGGCCCAATTGAGTTCGGGAATCGGCCCATGTTTGATATTCACTAAGCCCTCCTCTGCAGCAACTTGGGTAATCAAACCATAAGCTGAAACTTCCTGAATCGTTTCTCCCATTATTCCTTCTGTCGTGCCATGGCCATTATTGATTGGTTTAAGCGGTGTACTGCAGGCCGAAAGCAAGGTGATCATGCTAAGCAAGACTAATAGGCGCATAAGTGTCATCTCCGAATTTAAAGTAGCTAATTTTAGCACTATAGCCTTTAGCATCGTCCAGAGGTAGCATGTATTGGTCTATTGGCTACATAGCTTTCAATCGAGTCTGACCCCCTTGAAAAAAGATGATTAAGAAACTTAAGTTTCAGCGCCTTTTGGCGATGATTTATATCGGTGCAGCACTGGGAATCATACATTTCTGGTGGCAGTTCTTTAACGGCTCGCTCTTTTCTATCGAAGAGCTAAGAGCACTGATGCCACATTTTGAAGGCTATTACTTGTGGGAAAGAAGCTTTGTGCTGCCTGATTTAATTCTGGCCTTTGGTATGCTAGTTTCTGCCCTGCCTTTGTGGTGCAACCAATGGATGCAAAAGGGCCGAGTACTCGCAGCAGCCTGCGCCGGTGCGGCACTGTTCCTGGGGTTACTGGATTTGAGTTATGGTTTTTCGAGTGGTCTCTACCGCTTAGACCACCGTTTTGCAGGTGTCGTATTAGAAGCCGGCTTATCGATCACGGCAGTTGGCCTCTTAGGTCTAATCATTTTACTTTTTAGCCCCCAACAAGCTCGACCAGATTAAGCATCTGCTTCTAGCGACTCCTTCAGTAGTATCGTCTTCAATATATCGGGGTGGGTAACGATCCCGACAATCTGTTGATTCTCGAATACCGCTATCGCGTCCAAGCCATACTCCAACAAAGCTGGTGCTAAGTCTTCTACCTGAGTTTCTGGGTGGGTTGATAACAACGATTCGTGACAGAAGGCGTTTAGCGAGCTTTTCTGCATTTCCTCGAGGTTACCACCCTGTGGGCTCATTAGAAAAGGGACGATCTTTTTATCAGATAGCATTCCGCAATATTTCTGTTCCTCATCAAGAATGACCAGGTGATGTATTTCATACTTCTGCATAATACGCCAGGCATCTTCGAGCGTCTTATCTTTGCTGATACTCAGTACCGGCGAGCTCATAATATTCTTCACTCTCCCCAAAGGGCTTCGGGCGGGCTTAACTTCTTGGTAGGCAGAAATCGCTTTCTGCTGGCTTGCACTCGGCTCCAGGGGTTTCTGCTTTGACTTTTGACGATGATCTTTAAAATCTTCGGGGTCGGTTTCAGCTTTAGAATGAACTTTCTGTATTTCAGTCAGTTCATCCGTTGGAGGAATATCACGCACCCTAAACTTACGGTCTAGTGGTGTAACGAGCCCTGTCCTTACATCGTGTACAAAAAATACGGCCATGCTGTCATGTCACCTTCATATTGGAATTCTAAGCTTATATGAATATAAATCGGCCGT
>NZ_LWGA01001050.1:0-2621 GCF_001635235.1 Oleiphilus sp. HI0117
AAGTAAGCTATTTGATAAATGGTACACCGAATCAAGTAAACTTCACCGGTGTTGTGATGGATATCGACCGTTTGAACAACAACGTTGAAGAAAAGAAGAATTGTTATGAAGGCTGGGTAGCCTTTAACCGAGCATCAGGTATGCGAAACAGTGCCTACGAGCACCAGATTCCCGAACAGTTATTTTCAACCGATACAGAGCAGGCTGAAGGTGTCTCGACAGCCAAAGCACTCGCGATAGCAATGGCACAAGGACAAAAGATCTATACGTTAACTTCAGCTAACGCATCACAGCTGAACTTCATTGCGATTGATGAGGGGGCTAGGTCGGAGATTCAAGCTGCTTTGCTTCAAGGGCTTGAAGTAACGGTTCATGAGTCACCTATTACTGTTAATGGATGGCATGGATCGGGTTATTCGATCATCGATACCGAATACGGTGTTGGTGCTTATAAGATATCTGGTGGAGCTAGTGGTTCCGCTGTACAGAATCTAGCTAACTTTTCAGATGCTGTCTCTTGGGTTTCTCTGTTTGCAGGTGGATGGCACACAGCAATGGGGCTTCTTCATAGTCCATATGGTTTCACCGTAGCTGCGATTGCTAGCTATACTAATTTGTTCACAACCGTTATGGCTTGGGCATTAGTATGTGGTGATCCAGCAGTAAATATGCTCTTTTACATGCTCTCTACTTTCATGTTTGCGTTATCTACCATTTTATCTACTGGTGCCTTCGGGATTGCTGGAATTATATTTTCCTTATTGCTCGCGTCCATGATGCAATATCTAGCATTACATTTATCTACGTCAATGTCTTCTTCGTGCAGGAACTAATAATGATAAAGAAAAAATGTGGTGTGTGTGGGAGCGATTTTGACCCTAGTATTAACAAATTATGTCATACATGTGGTTCTTATAATCGGATTAACTTTGAACTGGCATTTGCTTTGAGCTTGTTTTTCATTTTACCTTCCGCTGCAATTGTGAAAGGGACAGGAAACTTTCTCTACTTATTAACAGGCCTTATAGGTCTAGCTATTTACGTATTTAATATTAGATTTGTAAGAGACAAAGAAAAAACTTTCGGTGTTTTGTTAAGAGCTAAGGAATATAACAACGATTTTGAGGCACTAAAAGCGAATGGTATGGGCCCTTTGAACTTTTTGTACAATCATGGAGATGAGATCTCTGGATTAAGGAAATTAGAAAAATGGTCTGAGTTAAGAACATTGGTTTTCAAAAACGATATGATGGCTGTTCCACTAGAGAATGAAGATCAAGTAAAACAGATTGATATATTGTTGGGTTTTGAGGATGTAATGTCTTGTCTTGAAAAAGAGAATGAACGAATGATGTTATTTATTGATAAATGTCAAAGGTATAACAAAGATCTAATTTCAGATCTTGATAGAAAAGGTATTTATTCAATATCGCCCTTTGATTAGAGGAATATCTGGGGTTGATAGAACTTCCGC
Source organism: Oleiphilus sp. HI0117 (assembly GCF_001635235.1). Classification (NCBI taxonomy): domain Bacteria; kingdom Pseudomonadati; phylum Pseudomonadota; class Gammaproteobacteria; order Oceanospirillales; family Oleiphilaceae; genus Oleiphilus; species Oleiphilus sp. HI0117. The sequence continues at coordinate 1,475 of NZ_LWGA01001050.1, forward strand.
TAACGCATCACAGCTGAACTTCATAACGATTGATGAGGGGGCGAGAGCTGAGATTCAATCTGCCTTGCTTCAAGGGTTAGAAGTCACGGTTCATGACAGCCCGATTACGGCAAATGGATGGCAAGGATCAGGTTACTCGATCATTGATACAGAATACGGTGTAGGTGCTTTTAAGATATCTGGTGGAGCTAGTGGCGGTGGCGTTACGCTGCCAGTAGAAATCAATGCAGCTCTCTTCGCAGTTCAATTCGCACTTGAAGAAACATGGGCCTACGTGAGTTATCTCCTTGGTATTCTAAGTAATGAGGCTGGAGCCGTGTTGGGTGCGATTAGTGGCTTTACCTTAGTGGCAAAGATACTAAACAACTCATGCTCTAGTATCGCTAGTTCTGGTTTAAAGATTCTCGCCATCACTCTCGTAGTAACGTCTTTCATGACATCTGTTTTACCGATGCTTGCTGTAGCGACAATAGGTGCAAATGCAGTGACGTTTTTTGGAGCGCTGTTTGGAGCTTTGGCTGCCTTACTACAACATGAAATAGGTAAATCGTGTGACTAAGAGGAATAAAGTAAAGAACCTTATTGGATCTCTGGGTTTGGCTTTGATTGCGATCAGGGCTCTCGTTGTGGGAGATATTTGGCTGCCAAGTACGGTTGTACGAGTATCTGATGACCCAATTTTGTATTGGGTGACAGTTTCTGTGTTGGTCTTAAGTGCAGCGGTTATAAGTGTAAGGGCCGTTAGGGCCAGAATTGAATAATAAGTCTGATTCAGGTAATAGTTGTTATCTTACATAGAGATTTGGACCTCTGCTAACTCATCACAGCTGAACTTCATCACGATTGATGACGGGGCTAGGGCTGAGATACAAGCAGCTCTAGTGCAAGGACTGGAAGTCACAGTTCATGAAAACCCTATTACGGTAAATGGATGGCAAGGCTCTGGCTATGAAATAATAGATCCTGAATACGGTGTTGGGGCATATAAAATATCTGGTGGGGCGAGTGGTGGTTTTCTCGACGATGTAGTTGTATCGAGTATAATTACGTTAATGGGTTACTCTATTGCTCCAATCTTCTTTAGTGGTGGATTGGCATTCGGGCCAATTGCACTGGCGGTACTTGCAGCTGTCAATTTCGGTTTTTG
>NZ_LWGA01001051.1:0-1369 GCF_001635235.1 Oleiphilus sp. HI0117
TTAAGTGTTAATGCTTATTCCAATGAATAGCTTTTCTTTATCCCAAGAGCGCTGAATAAGTCATTCATTTGCTGACTAGCCACCTCACAGCTTAATGTTTCAACACGAATATCCGGCCTCAACCACTTGGCAGACAGCAAGGTTGTCGAGATATCGCCCAAAACAAGCACGTCATCTCCCAGCAGAGGCAAGATAAGCTCAAAGCCTATATTTTTATCGATACGGGTTGAACCTGGAAACATCTCATCGAGCAAGTCAAGGTTAGTACTCCTCGGGTGAGCCTTGACCCCAATGTCACGAGGGGAGAAAGTTTCTAACAATCGCTTATAGGCACTTGTTAGACTATCCGGCTGCCTCATATAACTAGCCTCATGAGGCAAAGTAATCAACACCTTAATCGCATCGAAACAGCTTAAATCGACCTTTCTATCATCAAGTAAACTTTTAGAAAGCTGTTTAAATTGATCAGATGAGAACAAATCTGTGTTGAGCGCTAAGCGCTTCTTTTCCTGCAACAGAGGGTGAGCATACTCAGGGAACGCCAAATAGGCTTTTGAAATCCAAGCAGAAGAGCCTATTGTCAGGGCGTTCTTCCACCAGGTTCCGTATACGAGTTTCTTAAGAAAAGGATCCAGAAAACGGTGAGCGAAGCTATTCATTGATTTGTGGCCAATATAGCTCACCGCACCATCATCCATGTAAATACCGGTCGCACGTCTACCCGATTGACTGGCAACATGCATCGCATACTGAAACTCTACTCGGCGATCATTTCCAGTATAAATTTGTTTACTCGAATCCGAAGCAAACAAAACATCAATCCGTTTCATGACCTCCCGACGATGCTGTATCTTTCCGAGACCTTTATCATTCGCTAAAGAAACGGTTTCTTGAAACAATCCCTTTACTTGCTCAATCGCTAGAGTGAAGGATTTGGCCAAATCCAGGTTTTTTGAAACAATTACAGCTATGTTTTCTTGTCCTTGATTTTCAATTGCTAAGTTAGAGGCAATAAAAAAGTGTAAAGGAGAGGATATGAAATAGTAGTTTTTCATCGCGTCGTCAGCACCGGCTATTCTTGCATGTGTCTGATCTTGCTACGCACTTTAGATATATTGGAATCCTGCGCATAACGCCCTTTCGTCACATGACGAATTTGAAAGACACCATCAATATCTAGAGGGGTTCCTTCCGACTTAATCAGCCATTTGAACGCTGTATCTTCATAAGTTTTACGCCAGGTTAGCGTTTCGGTCTGGAAGATTCTTATTTTTTCACAATAGCCAATCGCCCGAGCTACATCACCATGTACAATCTGAAAAGCGCCTTTTGCTTTATCACGAGTATGAGAGCTAAAGTTCGCGGTTTC
>NZ_LWGA01001052.1:0-619 GCF_001635235.1 Oleiphilus sp. HI0117
GCAGACAGCAAGGTTGTCGAGATATCGCCCAAAACAAGCACGTCATCTCCCAGCAGAGGCAAGATAAGCTCAAAGCCTATATTTTTATCGATACGGGTTGAACCTGGAAACATCTCATCGAGCAAGTCAAGGTTAGTACTCCTCGGGTGAGCCTTGACCCCAATGTCACGAGGGGAGAAAGTTTCTAACAATCGCTTATAGGCACTTGTTAGACTATCCGGCTGCCTCATATAACTAGCCTCATGAGGCAAAGTAATCAACACCTTAATCGCATCGAAACAGCTTAAATCGACCTTTCTATCATCAAGTAAACTTTTAGAAAGCTGTTTAAATTGATCAGATGAGAACAAATCTGTGTTGAGCGCTAAGCGCTTCTTTTCCTGCAACAGAGGGTGAGCATACTCAGGGAACGCCAAATAGGCTTTTGAAATCCAAGCAGAAGAGCCTATTGTCAGGGCGTTCTTCCACCAGGTTCCGTATACGAGTTTCTTAAGAAAAGGATCCAGAAAACGGTGAGCGAAGCTATTCATTGATTTGTGGCCAATATAGCTCACCGCACCATCATCCATGTAAATACCGGTCGCACGTCTACCCGATTGACTGGCAACATGCATCGCAT
>NZ_LWGA01001053.1:0-15521 GCF_001635235.1 Oleiphilus sp. HI0117
ACAAGTATATTCAGGTAAGGTTATGTTTGGATTAAATAAGAATGCATTGAAAGTAAATGAAGTTGCGATCGACAAAGTCGAGCTACAGTCATTAGAGCAAAAAGCGGCACTGCTTGATCAGTTTTTTAGTCAAGACCCTGCCTCCCAGATTCAAGAGCTCGCAGCTAGCGTTAACGAGAAGCTACAAGGCGGCTCAGACTTTGCAAGCGGTATTGAAGGCAGTTGCCAAGGCATGGAGTCTCTCGTAGGCGAAGGTCTGGCGATACACTCTTCTGCACAACAAGCCAGTGACGCGACCAACCAGGCATCTGATACATCCAAACAATGTAGCGCCGACATGAGACAGCTTGCAGATAACCTGGAAACCTCATCTCGATACATNNCTGAATNTACTTGTTGCGTTATCTGAAGATGCCTTTTTATTCAAAAGTATCGGCATTCCAAAAATTATTGTTTGTTACTTATCTGGTCGAGTTAGTTACCTGCTCATTGTTTTATTAGAGCTGGTAATCACTGGTTTCATCAAACATAGTTTTAACGGGTGTTAAAACCTAAAGTTTCGGCACTGGGATAAATGACGTTTTGCTTGTTCTTGCCATGTTCATCAGTGCAACCATATCAATGCTATTATCGGCATTGAATGAAAAAACCTGAGCCAGTTTCGTGCTTACGTTTTATTTATTTTAGCTACTAATTCTTAAATTGCTTGGGAATTGGTAAAAAAGTTAAGGAATAAGCTTAATTGATCACCGAGTTAGTTGACTGAGCCAACTTTCCCAGTCGTCATTATCGGAATAGCTTGAAAGCTCATAGTGGAATTTAGCTGGTTCATCTTGTTTGGCAAGGTAGCTAAACTTGTAAGCTTCACAAGCCTGTATTAAGTCTTTGCCTAAGTTATGGGCATTATCAAGATCTGTATTAGGTAAAAGAATTAGAAAGCGTTTGTTGGTGTAGTTACAGATTACGTCAGTTTGGCGTATCCGGCTTTGGCAAATCTGCGATACTTCCACTAGCCACTGTTCGTGATCGCGATACTTTTTAATCATACATTCGCTGCTAAGGCTTAAGCAGGTGACCTGATCCTTATAGCGTCGTTGAAGTTCGGTGGCAGATTTTAGTTTGTGTTTGAAATAAGGAATACTTGTGCAACCGGTTAAAGGGTCAGTTCTAGTGGCGAGTTTTAGATCTTTCTCTAGCTTGGTAAGGTAAGTAAGTAATACCGAGAATAAGCTAAGAAATAATGCAAACGATAAAGCCTGAAAGAAAAATGAGCTACTGTTGTTTTCAGGTGTTAGTGGGAAGCTGAGGCATAGCGCACTCAATGACAAAATCGAGCCAAACTTTACCCCAATTAAAATAAGCGTTGCTGCTGCCAAAGGGAACAGCCAATATAAAACTAATGAGAATTCACTAAGGCTATGGCTGACTAGCGTTATATCAATGCAGACCCACAGTGCGGTGCAGGCTATCAAGAGTTGTTTTTTTCTTGAGGGCGATGAAAGATGAGCAGTGAAGAAAGCCTTTGTAAAGCAAGGCGCGCAGATGAAAAATAGGACACTCTGTGCTATTTGGTCGTTAAGAAACAAGCTAATAGCAAAGAACACACAGAAAAATAGCAGCCCGGAGAGTGCAGCATTATTTAGGTGCTCTTTTGCTTTAGTCATAGGTTCTCGTAGGCTAATGATTCGAGGTATTCAATATTTGGAATTACAGCTTCTTCACCATCCAGTGTGATCATTGCTGAGTCAGCTTTTCCTGGCTTACGGTCAGACTGTTGAGATATCTCATTCCCTACTTTTACAAGTCGGGGGATACCTTGCGTCACAATAGCAAAAAAAGGTAAGTCTTTTTGGTGTTTACCAATAGTATTGACTACCGCAATTCTGGAGTTGGGTGTGACCTTGGCTGCTGAGAGCCCATTGGCGATTTCATACGATAATAAAGGAATATTGATTCCACGCCAGGATACAAGACCTAGAAAGTAATCTGGCTTAGTATCGCGGTTTTCAGGCGCTTGATAGCCTACTACTTCAGCGACGCTAACGTTAGGTAATAAGAGCTGGGTATTACTAACCGGTAGATATAGGCTAGAGATAACACTTTGAGCATCCGACACAATTAAACTCCTTTGTTTGTTTCTAAATTGCTAGCACTGGCGTCAGGTGCACTGTAGCAGCCAACTTTATTAATTAATGCTCGAGCCAGGTCTTTTGGAGATGCGGTGTATGCACTGCATTCAAGATCAATCACAGATTGCGGCATCGAGCCATTCGCACACCCATCTGGTGCTTGAGTCCATACTGAGCAGCCTTGCTTATGCATCGTAGGTGCCATCAACGAGCCGTCATTCCCCATGCCGCTAAATACGATCACATGGCAACGTTTTCCATAATGCGCAAACAGATTTCTTAATAAATGGTCAATTGATGGACCATAGGGTCCTTCCCATTCATTGTCTCTAATTGAGACACCATTAGATGAAAAGCAGACTTCATTGTCGACAGGAACGACGAGAACTTCGCCATCTTTAACTAAACAGCAGTCGGTTATAGGCTTTAGGTCGAGCATTGAATGACGGCCTAAGACGCGTGTTAGTACGCCCGAGAAGTGGGCATCGACATGCTGAGCATAAAGAAAGCCGGCTCTGATCGTAGATGGAATTTCATCCAGGAACTCTTTCACCGCTGCAGGACCACCGAGTGAGGCTGCTAGAACCCAAACGTCTTTAGATGGCGGATGAGACAGTCTGGGTGCCTTTTCGATGTCTGAAGGCTGGCTGAAAACGGGCTTAGACTGAGCTTTATCTATTGCGACGTGATTGGTGGCCTGGGAGTCTAGAGCGAGTATAGAGTCTTCTGATTCTAGAATATCAATGCAACCAAGATGCTCTTCTAGTTTACTGACTAGTCGTCGTTCCCACGAAATATATTGCTCATCGTGTTTTCCTGGGGCTTTATCCAAACCAAAGAGCACAGGAATATTGTCTGCTTGGTCAATGATGTCATCTAACGCTACCGACTCAAAAGTATCTTCTTGCAAAGCTAAAATCCAGCATTGGATCTGATCGAGTTTTTCACTTTGTTGCTGTGCAAGCATATCGGGCTCACAACTGATAACAGGGTTTAAGCCAAAAGCGTTGAGTGCTTTGCTCAGAACGTGCCTTTGTAAGGCACAATCCGATATGACACCGATCTTAGGTCTCGCTTCCGGCACATTCATTTAGCCAATGAACCGCTCAATATTTTCCAGTAAATCATGTTCCTGGAAAGGCTTACCAAGATATTCATTCACACCGATAGAAAGTGCCCGTTCTTTGTGCTTTTGGCCGGTTCGGGAGGTAATCATGATGATTGGCACATCTTTCAAGCGTTCGTCATGCCGTACCAGTGTTGCAACCTCAAAACCGTCCATACGTGGCATTTCGATATCGAGAAGCATTACATCAGGTTTATGATCTTGTAGTGTTGCTATAGCGTCAACACCATCCTTCGCGGTAATAACTTCGTAGCCATTTCGTTCAAGCAAGCGCGTGGTAACCTTCCTAACAGTAACCGAGTCATCGACCACCATGACAGTCTTCGTTTGCTTCTCTTTAATAATGTTATCTTCATTAGAACTTAGAGAATCGAGTATGCCTGCCATGTCGTCTCGAATGAGCGCAGGAAGGTCAAGAATCACGACAACGCTACCGTCACCGAGAATAGTTGCTCCAGAAGCTCCATGAACATTGGCAAATTGAGGCCCAAGACTTTTTACAACGATCTCACGGCTGCCCATCAAGCTATCAACCTGTAGCGCCATAGGCTTGTCACTTCCTCTAACCAGAATGACGGGTAGCGGTAGTGGTTGCCCCTGCAATTTAGGGTGATGACTGCTGTGTAGTAGTTTACCTAGGTACTGTAGCTGATACTCGCGACCAGCGTATTCATACATTGGTGCATCAGGTTTATAGTATTCTTCCAGCTCATAAGGGCTGACTCGAACAATACCTTCAATAGTATTCAGAGGAATGGCGTAGAAGTCTTCACCAATGTTTACCATCAGCGCTCGGTTAACGGATACCGTAAAGGGTAGACGAATAGCAAACTCGGTACCGTGACCAAACTCAGAATTGATTTCAATGCTGCCGCCCATTTGCTTGATTTCACTGGCTACAACGTCCATGCCGACACCTCGACCGGAAATCTGCGTCACTTTTTCTGCCGTACTGAAACCCTGGTGCATGATAAATTGCATAATTTCATGGCGGCTAGGTTTCGTGTTTTTGGGTACAAGCCCTTGTTTTATCGCTTTATCTAGAACAACTTTGTCGTTAATTCCAGCGCCATCGTCCTTCATCTTCAAGACAATATTTCCGCCTTCACGCATTAGAGAGAGTGTGATTGTGCCACTCTCTGGTTTGCCAGCTTTTTTACGCTCGTTAACAGTTTCAATACCATGATCGAGGGCGTTACGTAACATGTGTTCAAGCGGAGCGACCATTCTTTCCAATACGGAACGATCCATTTCACCTTCGGTATTCAGTGCATCAAAATCGACTTGCTTACCTAGCTCGCCACCAATTTGGCGAACGATACGGCGTAGTCTTGGAACAATTGATGAAAACGGTATCATCCGTGTTTTCATCAAGCCTTCTTGCAGTTCTGAGTTAATACGGGATTGCTGTAATAATAAAGTCTCGGCATCTCGTGAACGGTCAGACAAGGTATCTCGAAGGTCCTGAAGGTCTGATGTTGACTCCGTTAAGGCTCGCGAAAGCTGCTGAATCGAAGAGTATCTGTCCATTTCAAGCGGATCGAAGTCTTCATAGTCGGGAGCTTTCAGACCTTCTTTTTCGGCTCTGAACAGTACTTGAGCTTCGGTTTCCATATCCATACGACGAAGCTGTTCACGTAGACGTTCAATGGTTGCCGACATTTCTTCCAGCGTGAAGCCAAAGTCACTAATTTGTTGTTCCAAGCGACCGCGCGAGATACTGGTCTCACCTGCAAGGTTAACCAGGGAGTCGAGTAGGCTGGCAGAAACACGGATCGTTTCTTGAGGTGCCACTTTTTGGACTGCTTGAATATTCTCGGCTGGTGTTTGCTTGTCAGAGGTTTTGGTTTTCTTCGCAGGTGCTTGTCTTGCTGCTTTGACGGTTTCTTCAGCAGCGATAGATTTACTTGGCGTGGCTGCTTTGCTTGGTTCAGCTTTAGGTGTTTCGCTAGTGTTAGAAGGTGTTGCATGTTCTTCAGTTAGTGCGTCACCTGAAGCTAGAGCTTCTAGTTCATCGACAAGTTTCAGGAGTTCATCCTGGCTCTTAAGTACAGAATCCTTAAGGGCTCCTTCAAATGCTTCCTTATTTGATTGAGCTTTGAGCAAACGAGATTCCAAGTCATGACTCTCATCAGCTAATTTAGCCAAATTTGAAAGTCTGGCTCCACCCTTCAAGGTATGAAGTATGCGTTGAATTTCTAAATTTGGCGTTTCTTCTTTTGGTGACTTAGACCACTCGGAAATTTGTTCTTCTAGCGCTTCGATTAGCTCGCGCGCTTCTTCGACAAATAGCTCCAACACTTCTAGGTCGACATCGTCGCCTAATGCTTGTGCTAGCGTAGATGTTGCGATAGGTGCTGCGGTTTCGGAAGGACTGGATACTTCGCTTTTAAGTCCCGCTTTATTCACTTCAGCAATTAATTCAGGCGCAGGCTTTAATTCTTCTCCGTGAATCAAGCATTCAAGCATTTCGGTGAATTCTTGGTATGCTTTAGTGATTGCATGGTACAAGCCTTCAGGGTCATTTAGTTGACCGTCTATCATCTGCTCTAAACGAGTGTTGACGGCTTCAGCTAAGTCGCCGATCGGGTCAACGTCAGCAAGTCTCGCTCCCCCTTTCAGGGTATGCATTTCCCTTTGTAACTCAACAATACCTTCGATGAAGTCTTCATCCTCGCGCCAGTGCTCCAAATACTCGGCAGCAGCAGAAAGAATATCCTTGCTTTCGTCTATAAATAAGGGAAGTAGGTCTGCTTCAAGATCATCTTCATCTATGGTTGTAGGCGCACTGACTTCAATGCTTTCAGGCTCTTCAACCGGTGTTTCAACAGGGCTTTTGATTTCAAGTTCTTCTGGCTCAGAAGTCTCTACTGGTGAGCCAGTGGTGACTTGCTTGATCTTATTGAGAAGTTCATCTGCGCCATTGATAGCTGAACCTTGTTGAACCGCTTCAACCATATTAGCTAAGGCATCATGACAGCTTAAGCAAAGAGCCGTCATGTCTTGTGTCGCATCAAGCTGCTTATTAACAATAGACTCGAATAAGGTTTCCAGTTCGTGTGCAAGATCACCAATAGGGTTGATTTCGGCCATTCGAGCACCGCCTTTAAGGGTGTGCAATTCACGCTGTAGCTCGCCAACAACCTCGATATTAAAGACGTCGGATTCCCATTGGTGCAATAGTTCGCCAGAACTGTCGATTATTTCTTGGGCTTCTTCTAAAAATATCTCGGCTAATTCCGGATCCAAGTCTAATAAGACCTGGCTAGGACTTGTCGTTTGTGATTCAGAGGGCTGTTCATTTTCTGGAGCGATATCTTCTTCAACAAGTGGGGTGTTAACACGCAAATCATCAACAATTGAAGTGATATTCGTGACCAGCTCATCTTGAGGCTGGCAAGGTTGCAAAGCCTGGATAGACTTAAGCATTGCTTCTAGAGCCTGCGAAGACTCTTCAAGTAGCGATAACATCAGGCTGGAGGCATCAGCTTTGTAATCGATTAGTTTTTCAAATAGTTTCTCAAGGATATCACTTAAATCGCCAACCGCTTCGAAGCCTGCCAAACGTGCACCACCTTTGAGTGTATGCATGTCTCGTTGTAATTGCAGGATAACGTGTTCATTACCTGGTTGTTGTTTAAGTTTGTCTAGTGCAGGGTTGATTCCATTGACTAGCTCATTAGCTTCCTCGAGGAATATTTCAGCCAAATCGGCATCCATAATGGCTTCATCGTCGAGTTCAACGCTTGCTTCTTCCTCCACTTCATCTGTGGTAGCGGAGTAGGTAGGTAATACGTCATCCAACTCTTTCTCTAGCTGGTCGAGCTTCTCGTTTAAGCTATCTTCTTGAGTTGATACACTTTGACTTTCTACCGGACTATCTTCAATAACATGGCTATGGTCAGCAATATGTTCGCGTAATTCCGCAAGCAGCTTGTTATCAAGGTTTAGAGTTAAACCCGCTGCTAGTTGATCCATCATATCGATCAATGCTTCGTGACCACGTTTGATATCATTAACAAAAACCGGGCTAGGTCTATCATTTTCGATATCAATACTGCCGTAGCAGCTTTCCAGGCATTCACAGAGTTCTGCAATGTTTTCAAGCCCGGCAACCTTGGCGCCTCGGTGGAGTGTTTTTACTTCGCCGTAAAGTTTAGTTAGCTCGTTAACGGATACAGGGCTGTGTTCCCATTGGTTAAGAATACTTTCAGCATCCAGCAATATATCCAGACCTTCGGTGAGGAAGATATTGATAATCTGCGGATCTTGTGAGGCTTCTTCAAGCGACTGGAGTTCATCACTTTGTGCGCTAAATACTTTGGACTGGAGTGATTTAAGGCCAGAGAGAAACTCATCCGTACCTGAAAGTTGCCCATCGGGATTGTTATCAAGTTGTGAGATGCCTTGTTGAATAAAATGCATAGCATCCGATAACATCGAGGCTATATCTTGATCAGCCTGAATGTTATTAGCACGTGCTTCCTTGATAAATTGTTCAACGGGTACTGCGATCTCCGCAATCGGTCTTATATTAGCTGTGTTTGCACTGCCTTTGAGTGTATGAAGCGCTCTAGATAAATCATCATCAATATCGATACTGTCATTCGCTGCACGATCAACAAATTCTAGGACAGTTGCGACATGAGAAGTGGCCTCGTTTCTGAATATATCGAGTAGCGTATCGTCGATTCCAACTGTACCTTGTTCTGCGCTCGGAGCCTCTGTCGCACCACTTGCTGCGGATGTTTCTTGCGAGGATCGTTGTAAGCTACCTAGAGGCTTAACAAAATCACCGGCAACCAAGGCTGCAGCGTGATTCTCAACGCGCTTTAGATCAAAGTCTGGGCGTTGTCTTTTTTCAAAGCACTCAATTAGTTTGGGAATATTATCGACGACTAATTGGATAAGCTCGGCAATGCTTTCATTCATCATTACCGAACCATCAATAATGCGGTTCAGAAGATTTTCGATTGCCCAAGCGGCTTCGCCAATGATGTTGGCGTTAACCATTCGTCCGCTGCCTTTCAGGGTATGGAAGGCTCGACGAAGCTCGGTTAGTGAATCCTGGTCGTCATGAGCAGCCAGATAGGTTGGCAAGTGAGTATCGATTGCTTCTAGTACTTCGCCGGCCTCTTCGATAAAAATCTCGAGGATTTCATCATCGATTAGATCGTCTTCATCATCGTCCCAGGAATCCTGGATGTCCTCTTCTTGCTCTGCTTCAGCAGCAGCTTCATTGTTTGTTTCCGGGCTTGACTCAGTTTCTGGTTCAAGGCTGTCAGAAGGTAGTGCTGGTTCTGACGCTGACTGAGTCTCTGTAGCTTCGGACCCAGTTTGCTCTTCTGCTGAAGACTTCGATGTTGCAGGGGACATTGTTTTATGGACAACACGAGTTTCGTTGCCCGACAACATATCAGCGCGGCTTATTAGATGCTCGTACTGTGTTGATTCACGCTGCTGGGAAAAATCTTCGGTTAGTTCAGGAAGCTTTTCAATAACTGAATCGAGGAGGTCGAAGACTTCCATTTCTAGGCTCATTGCAGCATCGAGATGTTTATTTAGTAAGTTCTCTATCGGCCATGCAATTTCAGCAATGACTTTTGCGCCAACCAGGCGGCCACTGCCTTTGAGCGTATGGAAGGCTCTGCGGAGGTTTTGCAGAGCGGCTTGATCTTCAGGTGTTGCTCGAAGCTGTGCCATAGCCACCTGGATCTCGTCCATGACTTCGGCAACTTCTTCCATAAATATTTCTAGAATATCTTCGTCAATGAGTCCTTCATCACTTTCTTTCTCAATCGAATCGGGTGATTCCGAAGCCACATCAGAGATATGGTGTTGAGATAGGACAGGGCTAGACTCTTCTGTGGTTTCGTGAGTCGGAAAGCCAAGTTTAGAGACGCTCTCTTCGGCAACCTTAAGTATACCGTCATTGTCTTGAGCCCCTTCTGAGAGGCGCTCCATATAATACTCAATACTGGTAATCGCATCGGCGAGACGATCCAGTTGTTGCCAGTCAGGAATATGCTTATCGCTTAATAAGGAGTCACGAATATAGGTGCTGCAAGACTCAAGAAGCTTTGCCGCCTGTGTAAGCGGGATGATTTGTAAGCCACCGCGAATACTGTCTAAGAGGTCTGGGACATCCTCTATCTCGGCGTGATCCCACTGAGATGCTATAAAGTTGACGATGCTGTTTTTTGCTTGTTCCAAGCCATTTCGTGATTCATAGATAACGGCATTATGCGCACTTTCGAAGTGTTCAGCGGGTACAACAAATTCGTTTTGCTCTTCTTCACTCTGTTCTCTCGCATCGCTGAGTGAGCTCAGATTAGCTTCGACATATAGCAGGGCACCTGCCATATCCATTAATACTTGGTCGCTAGCTGGTTCACTGCTTTCAGCGATTTCTTCTATGCGGCTAATTTGCTCTAGCACCAGCTTGCGGGCTACACCTAAGCCCAGAACAGCCATGGTATTAGCAATTTGAGTTAATTGAGGTACTAGCTCAAGCAGCTGAGTATTGTCTTTATCGTCATCGCGAACGTATAGATCTAGCTGTTCTTTGACGTGGCTGAGTTCTTCACTTAAGACCTCAACAACTGAGCTCATTGTTTCAGCGCCTGGACGATGCAGTTTCTCACGCTCGGCATCAACTTCTTGTTCGCTTGGTAAGGCTTGAGCCAAGCTAAAGGACGCTTTTAGCTCTTGGATGCGCTGACTGTCAATTGCACTTTTTGCAACGTAATACAGTAAATTCTTTAGTAAGTCCGTCGGTAAAGGCTTCGCTAGAATGGTCTGCGGTTCATCGATCATCAGTTTTATTTGGTGATCGAGCTCACGCAAGAGTTGCTTTGTTGCAGAGCTGATACCTTCTTCATCGCCTCGAATAGCATCGAGGAAACCAACGGCTACCCACCAGATTTTTCCAATGGGTGTTCCCTGGCAAAATTTCTCGAGACGAGATACGACTTTATAAAGGTAGGAAAAGTTTTCAGCAAGATCCTGATTTCTAATGACGCCAGCAAGAGAGAACTGAAACATCTGTCGAAGTTTACGCAAGTTGGCAATAACTTGTTCGTCCTGCATACGCTGATTGTGCGCAATGTCGGGTGTTATCGCCGCCGCAGATAAGTCAGGCGTAAATAAGGAGGTGTCAGATAATAAAGGCTGGCCCTGCAGAGCACGAAGATCATTTAATATTGGAAGCAGTACCACAGGCAAGTCACGCTGCCCTTTTTGTATATGCTCCAGATAGTTCTCAAGTTGCAGCAAAGAGTCCATTAAGACTTCTAGAGCTTCCTGTAGACTGGCGACCTTGTCTTCAATCAATGCCTGGCATAGTTTCTCCATTTCTTCGGCGAGTAAAGCAGCGCCGTAGAACTCTACCATTTGAAGCGTACCGTGAACTTGATGAATATAATTCAAGCAGAAGGTAATTTGAGGCGTGTCTTCTTTGTTCTCGACATAAGCCTCCAACGCTATTTGAGCTTGGGACAATGTTTGTTTAATTTCGCCTTTAACCCAGTCTAAGGCTATGTAGTCATGGTTATTACCCATAACTTCTCCAATCTATAAATGCGTTGTTTTTGTGTGTTAATTTCGACGAATAAACGCCAAAGTCTGATTGTTTTGAACTCGCTCAACATGTGGATTTTGCCAATCGACAGCTTCGCCTTGTCCAATTACGAGCAGCCCTTTAGGGGCCAGCCTTTCTACCAGACTATTCAGAATGTTGTGTTTTAATTCCTTGCGGAAGTAAATCAGAACATTCTGGCAATATATCGTATCCATGTTTCTCAGAGGGCTTTTATCAACATCAATCATATTCGCCATCGAGAAACAGACTTTTTGTTTGAGCTCACTACCGACTCGATATATATCGGGGCTGAGTTGCTCAAAATACTGGTCAACCAATCTGCGATCTAGGTCCACCAGCTTACGAACGTTATATATACCTTCTCTAGCTTTACTAAGTACCGGAAGGCTTATATCTGTTGCAGTAACACCAAAGTTACTTAACGCTCTTTTTTCTTTCAGAAGCATTTGTTGGCAAAGCATCGCCAAGGTATATGGTTCTTCTCCGGAGCTGCAACCTACACTCCATATGTTTATCGCTTCGTTTCGAGATTTTCTGCGAATTTGATCAGTTAGATATTCGCAAAATAACTCCATCGACTCAGGATTTCGGTAAAAACGTGTCTCCTGAACCATCACTCTATCGAGCAAAGTGTTCCACTCGACGATGCCGCTTGGCTTGGCACATACTTTTGCGTAGTAGTCGTCAAAGCTAGCGCATGCAATCTCTCTCATTCGAATGATTAGATTCGATTGGAGAAGCGACCGGTGATAGTACGAGATGTACATCCCAGTTCGATCTTCAAGTAATGCTTGCCACTGATGAAACTGAGCATCAGTTAGCACAGGAAAAGGCGTTGATTCCCAGTTCATTCGTGACTCATTACCCGGATACTCGCATGCTTGTGCTACGTCAGGATTCAGTAGGGCTTCCATTGCGACTACCTACAGCCAATCAGCTCGCTTTATTACACGATACCTTCATCGTTGCCCTCAGAATACTCTGAGTCACCTTCGTCGGCAGGAAGCTTAAAGCCTGACACCGATGCTCGAAGCTGACTAGCCATTTCAGCAAGGTTACCGATAGATTTCGCTGTTGCCGTCGTACCTGATGAAGTTTGAGAGGTAATCTCTTGAATAACGTTCATCGTGTTAGAAATGTGACCCGCCGACAATGACTGTTGACGTGACGCGTTAGAGATATTCTGGATCAAGTCTGCAAGACTCATCGAAACTGTTTCGATTTCTTCTAGGGCAACACCCGCATCTTGTGCAAGTCGAGCTCCTCGTACCACTTCTGCCGTGGTGTGTTCCATCGAGATTACCGCTTCGTTGGTATCTGTCTGAGTGGTTTTAACCAGTGCTTCAATCTGCTTGGTTGCAGCAGAAGAACGTTCCGCCAGTCTCTGTACTTCGTCGGCAACAACCGCGAAGCCTCGACCTGCATCCCCAGCCATCGATGCCTGAATCGCAGCGTTCAAAGATAGAATGTTGGTCTGGTCGGCAATGTCGTTGATCAAGGATACGATATCCCCGATTTCCTGAGATGATTCACCCAAGCGTTTGATACGTTTTGATGTTTCTTGAATCTGCTCACGAATAGTGTCCATGCCGTGGATGGTATTTTGTACCACTTCAGCACCTTTCTTCGCGATGGTTACCGATCTTTCCGCAACCGAAGTAGACTCTGCAGCGTTAGATGATACTTGGTCGATAGACACCGCCATTTCGTTAACCGCGGCAGAAGCACCCGCAATTTCTTGCGCCTGATGCTCTGAAGATTCAGCCAGCTGCATCGCTGTGCCCTGTGTTTCCTGGGCTGATGAAGCAACCTGTAAGGCGGTATCACGAATAGCTTTTACCAAGCCACGCATTTGGTCGATCGCGAAGTTAATCGAGTCAGCAATTGCACCCGTGAAATCCTCGGTTACTGTTGCTTCTGTTGTCAGGTCACCATCAGCAAGGTCGGCAAGTTCATCAAGTAAACGTAAGATTGCGTTTTGGTTCTGTTCGTTCTGTTCTTCCGTCATTTGCAGACGATTTTGAGATTCGCGGTATAAGTACCAGCCAGCATAAACAATCAACATGATGATTAGCGCTAGAATGATATAAGCCGTATTCGGGTTAAAGAAGCGGTCATCAGCCTGGTTTTGGAACTGGTTCGATAGAGTAGATGTATCTTTTTTCAGTGCGATAGAATTTTCGAAGATAGAGTTAGCAGCGTTACGTACTTTGAATAGTTCGGGAGAGGTTTCAAGTATCGCTTTAACGTTACTGTCGACAAACTCAAAGAGCTCGGCGATCGCTTCAAGGCCGTAGATAGCATCTTCGTCAGTTACCTGAGAAATCTGCATAGCCTCATTGCCTTCAAACATGGAGTTCATTACACGTCCGAATAGTGTCGCATCTTCACCGAAGCGGTTGGCTGCAATAGCGGCATCTTCATCACCCGTAAGGATGTTGTTAACACTACGTACAATACGTTCTGCACGAAGAGACTGGCGTTCAGCAACTGAGATCTGGTCTGCGGGAGCATCGTTCTCAAGTAGAATCATGACCACGTCTTCATACTCAATCTGGAGCTGAGGAATGGTTTCGTTTAATGTTTCAGCGATCTGGTGCAGGGTCAAAACCGTTTCCTTGTTTTCCAGGATACGGTCAGCATTGCTTTTTACTGTTTTCCACAGGTCGGTTACACCGGCGTCATCAGCAAGGTTTGATGGCGGCAAGCCGGTTTCATCATTACCTTGGTTGATTAACTGTAGCTTGTTTTCAAAGTCATCTCTAGACTTCTTCAACTGATCAAAGGCCTCTTCTTTACCGGCAGCAGCTTCAGTTGCGTTCTTTGCGACCTCTTGAGACAGTACGCGCAAATCACTAGCGTGACTGGCATATTCGACATCGTGGTTACCGTCTCTAGTGATAAAATATGAAACAACTAAAAGCGAAATCAATAACACGATCAGCGCTGAGCCCACTAAAAGAATTTGTGAGTTGGCGCTCTGGTCTGTGCTAAATTTTCCAGATATGATTTTCATTTCCTGGCTCCCGGCCTTGTACGATCTAGTGTTTGTTTTTCAATTTACTGCTTTCAAATGATGAGCAGCGTTACTACCTGACTGCAACATCAAGAAACTTTTTATTGTTTGTCAGTGTGAAGGTATCAAATACATTCCATTGACTATTGTTCTTTTCAAATGCGCCTTTTATAAAAGGCTGGATTGACTTTTCTAATAGTGAGTTAGCATTCTTTTGAAAGCTATCAGCTGAAAAGTACTGCATGCCGTGAACGCTATCTACGACAAAGCCGCTAAGAATCTCACCGTGCTCGACGATTAAGACTCGTTTATCTCTGCTCTTTTTGGAGCTGGATTCAACATCAAAAAATAAGGCTAAATCCATGATTGGAAGTAGACGGCCACGTACGTTTGCTACACCAAGCATCCAGTTTCGTACACCTGGAACAGAGGTGTACTTGGGTAGGTGCAGGATTTCAGATACTGAACCCATTGGAGCAACGAACTGAGTGTTGGCAATCGTAAAGCCGATACCATTCCATAACTCTACAGCTTCGTCTTGCGCAGGCAGCCCCGCAGCGTACTTAACGCTACGGTTTACGATGTCAGCTAGAATATCAAAGGGGCTAGCTTGCTTGGCAGAAGATGCGCTCATGCTCTGTTAATACCCTAACCCAGCAATTCGTTGATAGTTTGAATCAGGCTACTTTCTGGCACAGGTTTTACAAGATATCCTTTGGCGCCTTGGCGTGTACCCCATACCCGGTCTGTTTCCTGGTCTTTTGTTGTCACGATAATTACCGGAATTTCAGCAGTTTCAGTTGCTCGAGTTAATTGTCGAGTGGCCTGAAAACCATTTAAACCTGGCATCACGACATCCATCAGGATTAGGTCAGGTTGTTCTGCTCTCGCAACAGCAACGCCATCAGCACCATTATCAGCGGTAATCACCTCATGATTGTTGCTTTCTAGAATGGTTGAAATTTTACGAATCTCTGTAGGCGAGTCGTCCACGATCAAAATGCGAGCCATAATTCCTCCTGGCAAAATACTACTCTTTGTAAACCGAAATAATTAGCTGACTTGGCTATTCGGCATATGGGTGCGAATAGTATTCAATAATTCATCTTTACTAAATGGTTTGGTTAAATATTGGTCTGACCCAACGATACGACCTTTCGCCTTATCAAAAAGACCATCCTTACTGGACAGCATTATGACGGGGGTAGACTTGAAGGCACTGTTATTTTTTATCAGCGCACAGGTTTGATAACCATCCAGCCTAGGCATCATGATATCAACAAATATTATATCGGGGTGGGAGTCTGCTATCTTAGCGAGCGCATCAAAACCATCTGTAGCGGTGATGACGGTACAGCCAACTTTTTTTAGCAGAGTCTCTGCGGTACGACGAATAGTCTTACTATCGTCGATAACCATAATTTTAAGGTTTTCGAAATTATCTTCCATTATCCAGCAGCCTAAGGCACTTGAAGAACAATTAGCGTCGGGTCTGACATGTCTTGTACGCGACGCACTACGATATTCCAAGCCTGAACTTGTCAAACCTGGTATTTACTTTTCACGGTCACGATACAAAATTCGGCGACCATTATTTCACTATAGACCAATATCTTAAAAGTGTTTGTTAATATCAAATCACGATTAATT
>NZ_LWGA01001054.1:0-1022 GCF_001635235.1 Oleiphilus sp. HI0117
TTTGCATCAGAAGTTAAAGCCATACTGTGTACACTTCCTTCAGCACCAAAACTAAACCTAAACTCTTTAGACCAAATACTTAGCTATTGGGCACCTGTCTCTCCTAACACAGCATTTGAGAATGTCTACGAGGTTAAACCAGGAGAGCAGGTTGTTTTTGAGAAAGGAAACTTAACGCGACGCCAATACTGGGATTATCCATTTTCATCTGGAACCGCCCCACACATAGTAGATGAAAAGATTGCAGCGCAGAAGGTATCTGAACTTCTAGAAGAAGCCGTTCGCATTCGTTTAAGGGCTGACGTCCCCGTTGGAGCCTATCTTTCGGGCGGCTTAGATTCATCGATCCTGGTTTCACTCATCAAACACCTGGATCACGGAGACCTCAGCACCTTTTCACTCACTTTCGAAGATGCTGACCTGGATGAAAGCAAGCACCAAAAAACCATGGTCGAACACTTAAACACCAGTCACTTTTCAACACAGTGCAAGTACAGCAATATTGCGGATGACTTCTTGGACTGCATAAAGCACACTGAAAGCCCTATTGTACGTACAGCGCCCATCCCTATGGGTCGCTTATCAGCCCTGGCTCGACAGCAAAACTACAAGGTAGTACTAACAGGAGAAGGAGCGGACGAAATATTCGGTGGTTATGACCTTTTTAAAGAAGCCAAACTTAGAGAGTTCTGGTCACGCCAGCCTGACTCATCCTGGCGCCCTTTATTAATCAAGCGCTTATATCCTTATTTAGATATGTCTCGTGACCGAGCCGGCTCCTTCTTGAAAGCTTTTTTTGGTGGAGGTGTAGACCAACCGAACCATCCTCTTTTCTCACATTTGCCAAGGATCGCATCAACTTCAAAAGCAAAAATTTTCTATAGTGACGCCTTATCATCAGAATTAAATGTTAATGCAGAGGAGAGACTTATCGCCTCATTACCAGATCGGTTTGATTCATGGAAGCCGTTCAATAAATCCTTATACCTTGAGAGTAAAACCTTGATGGCAGGTTACTTGCT
>NZ_LWGA01001055.1:0-1178 GCF_001635235.1 Oleiphilus sp. HI0117
TTCTCAAGGCACTGAGCTTTTGCTTCTCGACCGATGATCGCCTGGAAGTCACGCACAAGCATAGGGTAAGGGTGAGGCCCCGCAACCGTACCAATAATATAAAAAGTATTATCGACATTCGTTACCCAGTCTCGAAGCGCTTCATTCATCGCATCTTTTAGGGTTTTAGTGCCGCTTGTTACTGCTTCAACTTCTGCACCCAGGAGCTTCATTCGATAAACGTTCAGAGCTTGACGACGCACATCTTCAATGCCCATAAAGACCTTACATTCGAGGCCCAAACGAGCTGCAACGGTCGCAGAAGCAACACCGTGCTGACCTGCACCTGTCTCAGCAATCACTCTTGGCTTACCTAAGTACTTAGCTAATAGTGCCTGACCGATGGTATTATTTACTTTGTGCGCGCCGGTATGATTAAGGTCCTCTCGCTTAAGGTAGATCTTTGCACCGCCCACTTCTCTAGTCAGACGTTCGGCAAAATAAAGCGGTGAAGGCCGACCCACATAGTCAGCCATATCCTTATCAAACTCTTTACAGAACTCAGGGTCATCTTTGAGAGAAAGGTATTTCTTCTCAAGGTCTTCAAGCGATGACATCAAAGTCTCTGAAACAAATCGACCACCATAAGGGCCAAAATGCCCTTTATTATCAGGAAGTTGAGCTAACAATTCTTCAGTAATTCGTGTATTCGCTGGCACTCGACACCTCATCTACAAAACTTGAAACTTTAGAGTGGTCTTTCACACCCTTACGTAATTCTACACCGCCACTTACATCTACCGCATAGGGGCGCACCTGTTTAACAGCAGCGCGCACATTCGAGGCGTTTAAGCCCCCGGCAAGAATAAGTGGTTTAGTGGTATTTTTTGGAATAATTGACCATTCAAAGGCCTCTCCTGTTCCACCAGGAACACCTTTTTTATAAGTATCTAGCAATAAGCCTAAGGCACTAGAGTAATGTTTATCGGCCTCTAGAATATCTTGCTCGCACTGAACACGCACGGCTTTAATATAAGGACGATCAAAGCTTGAACAAAAATCTTCGTTTTCATCGCCGTGAAACTGAATAAGGCTTAGCGAGGCTAGGTTAGAAACCTCTTTCACATAAGACTTAGAAGCATTAACAAATAAACCTACAGCAGAAACAAAAGGTGGAAGTTTAGCAATAATATCGCAAG